>CAXBHD010000154.1:0-7822 GCA_963975335.1 uncultured Devosia sp.
CGGCTCGGGCATGCACTGCCACCAGTCGATCTGGAAGGACGGCAAGCCGCTCTTCGCCGGCGACCAGTATGCCGGCCTCAGCATGGAAGCTCTCTATTACATTGGCGGCATCATCAAGCATGCCAAGGCCATCAACGCCTTCTCCAACCCGACCACCAACAGCTACAAGCGCCTGGTGCCCGGCTTTGAAGCCCCCGTGCTGCTGGCCTATTCGGCCCGCAACCGCTCGGCTTCGTGCCGTATTCCGTTCGGCCAGTCGCCCAAGGCCAAGCGCGTCGAGATCCGCTTCCCCGATCCGCTGGCCAACCCCTACCTGGCCTTCTCGGCCATGCTGATGGCCGGCCTCGACGGCATCAAGAACAAGATCCATCCCGGCGAGCCGATGGACAAGGATCTGTACGAACTGCCCGCCGAAGAACTCAAGCAGATCCCGACCGTTTGCGGCTCGCTGCGTGAAGCCCTCGAGAGCCTCGACAAGGATCGCGAATTCCTCACCGCCGGTGGCGTCTTCGACAATGACCAGATCGACTCCTATATCGAGCTCAAGATGGCCGAAGTGATCAAGTTCGAGCACACCCCCCATCCGGTCGAATACGAAATGTACTACTCGGCCTAAGCCGAGCCGTTTCAAAACGGAAAGGGCGCCGCAAGGCGCCCTTTTTCATTGCTCACGCCTGCTCCGGACCTGCCCTCGCCGCCACGGCCGCCGGCATGCCGGCTCAGGCCCTTCAGGCCGGCAAGCCCGTCGCGCGGTCATGCCAGATAGTTGGCCACAGCGCCCAGCAGCGGGATGCCCAGCACGATATTGAAGGGAAAGGTGATCGCCAGCGACATCGCCAGCGGCAGACCGATATCGGCGTCGGGCAGTGCCAGCCGGATGGCGGCGGGCGCCGCAATATAGCTGGCGCTGCCGGCCAGGATGCCCAAGGCTGCCGCCGAGCCGGGGTCGAGGCCGATGAGAGACCCGACGGTGACGCCGATCGTGCCATGGACGATCGCGAAGGCAATAGCCAGGACGGCAAGCACCGGGGTCAAGGCCCGGGTTCGGGTCAGGTGGCGCGCCGCAACCAGGCCCATATCGAGCAGAAACAGGCATAAAATGCCCTTAAATCCATCCTCAAACACCGGCCGCACGGGCTCGAAGCCGCTGCGCCCCGCGACAAGCCCAATCACAAAGCCGCCCAATAGCAGCAGCACCGAGCCGTCGCGCAGGGCGTGGGAGGGCTGCCAGGCAAGACCGCCCGACGCCCCGGGGCCCGATCGACAGGCCAGCCAGAGACCGACCAGAATGGCGGGGGCCTCCATCAGCGCAAGGACCGCCACCATGAAGCCGGCAACCGGCAGGCCCGCAGCTTCAAGGATAGCCACGCCGGTCACGAAGGTCACGACCGATACCGAGCCATAATGGGCCGCCACCGCGCCGGCATTGACCTGGTCAAGCCGCCCCAGGCGCCGCAATGACCAATAGACGGGCAGCGGCAGCAGCAGGCTCAGGCTCAGCCCGGCGAACCCGGCCAGCAGGAGCTCGGTGGTAAACCCCGTTTCGGAAACCTGCACCCCGCCTTTAAGGCCGATGGCGGCCATCAGATAGATGGCCATCGCCTTGCTGATCACGTCGGGAATGTCGAGATTGCTGCGGATCAGCGCGGCCAGCAGGCCAAGCATGAAGAAGAGTATGGCAGGCGAGATCAGGCTTTCCATGGGGACATCACGTTCGGGAGAAGGATGTCGCCTGTCTAGCCAAAGCCATGCGTTCGCAAAAATTCATTGTCTGGATCAATCCGTTCTGTATTTTAGAATGATGATATCCCTTAACTTTCGGCATTTGCGCTATTTCATGGAGGTTGCCCGCGAGGGCAACCTGACACGGGCGGCCCGCGCGCTCGCGGTCTCGCAGTCTGCCCTCTCCACCCAGATCCAGACGCTGGAAGCCCGGCTGGGCCATCCCTTGTTCGAGCGCGTGGGCAGACGTCTGGTGCTGACCGAAGCAGGACGGGTAGCCCTCGACCACGCCAACGCCATTTTCGAAATGGGTGAGGATCTGCTGACAACGCTGCGCGTCGGCTCGGGGCGGCGACAGGTTTTGCGAGTGGGCGCCTTGGCCACGCTGTCGCGCAACTTTCAGATCGATTTCCTGCGCCCCTGCCTGGGTCGCCCTGACCTCGAAGTCGTTCTCACGGCGGGCAGCCTGGCCGAGTTGACCGACAAGCTGCGCCGGCTCGACCTCGATGTGGTGCTGTGCAATGCCGCGCCGGGAACCGGGCATGCCGACGGCCTGGTAGCCCATCGGCTGGCGCGGCAGCCCATAAGCCTGTTCGGGGCCACTGCCCTCGATTGCCGGGCGCGGACGCCACAGGAAGCGCTGCGGCAGCATGGCGTGATCCTGCCCACCGGCGCCAGCAGCATTCGCGCCGAATTCGATGCGCTCTGTGCCCGCCTGGAAATCGTGCCCAATGTTGTGGCGGAAGTCGACGACATGGCCATGCTGCGTCTCATGGCACGCGAAGCCATCGGCCTGGCGCCCTTGCCGGCCATTGTGGTGCGCGACGAACTCGCGGCCGGCATCCTGCGCGAAGCGGTGCGGCTACCTGGCATCGAAGAGGCATTTTACGCCCTGACCTATCAGCGCCAGTTCCAGAGTCCGGTTGCCGAGGAACTGATCGCGGCAGCGTCGGGCTGGCACACGTAAAAATTCGTCGCGCCACTCTTGCAGGGCAAAGCAGGCGCACCAATCTGAATTATCGTGACCGGGCCCCTCTGGCGTCGGCAGCTCAGGCTGCCACGCGATGTCGGATCACCTTGGCAGGGCCCGGGGGCATCTGCGTTTGGTGCCCGATCGCTTTACTGGTCTCCATCCGCACTCCCTCAGTCCGCCGAGCGGCACCTTGAGAGGAGTTATCCATGACCAAAGACAAACTACCCCCCGACGACCTGTTTCTGCGTGGGGCGCGGCTGCGCGCCCGTCAGCAGGCAGGCGGGCGCGATCTGCATGCCGAGGCCAGCCAGGCGGGCGCCGAAGACCTGTTCGCAGCCCTGGTGGCAGCTGTTGCCGTCATCGCCCATGCCGATGGCAGGCTTGACCTGGCGGAACGGCGCAAGCTGGTCGAGACATTTCTGACCACCCCCGCCATGGCAGGCTTTTCGGTCGCCGAGCTGGCGGAAGAGCTGGCCGATCACAGCCGCGCCTATGGCTATGATCCCCATGTCGCCGAGCAAAGGGCGCTCGCCTGCCTGGCCGTCGCCGCGCTGACCCTTGCTGACCGCCACGCCATCCGAAATGCCTGCCATCAGGTAATCACCGCCGATGGCCTGGTGCATCCCGTCGAGTTGGGTGCGCTGCACCGTATCGAACTGGCGCTGGGACTGGAGGGCTTGGCCAAGTGAACATGCTGCTCACGTTCCATCATCGCACAGGGGACCAAACATGGAGTTGCTGAGCGATATTTTCCTCGGCCAACCAATCTGGATGTGGCTGGGCTTTCTGGGGCTGGTGGCAGCACTGCTGGCCTTTGACCTGGGGGTGCTGCACCGCGACGGGCATGAAATCGAGGTGCGCGAGAGCCTGCTGCTATCGGGTTTCTATGTCACGCTTGGCCTGGCCTTTGGTGGCTTTGTCTGGTGGCAGCTGGGAGCCCAATCGGGCGTCGAATATGTTACCGGCTTTGTCGTCGAGAAGAGCCTGGCGATGGACAATGTCTTTGTCATTGCCATGATCTTCGGCTACCTCGCCATTCCGCGGCACCTGCAGCACCGCGTGCTGTTCTGGGGCATTCTGGGCGTCATCGTCCTGCGCGCCATCATGATCGGCTTTGGCGCCGCGCTGGTGTCGGAATATGGCTGGCTGCTCTATATTTTCGCAGCCTTCCTGATTTTCACCGGCATCCGTCTGCTGGCCGGTGGGCATGGGGAAATGGACCTGGGCAAAAACCCGGTGCTGGCCTTCATGCGCAGGCGTTTCCGCATTACCGAGCAGTTGCACGGCGACCGGTTCTTTGTGCAGCAGGCTGACCCCGGAAGCGGCCGCATCAAGCGCTACATGACACCGCTGTTTTTGGCCCTGGTCATGATCGAGATCGCCGACGTCATCTTTGCCGTCGATTCGGTGCCGGCCATATTTGCCATCACCACCGACCCCTATATCGTCTACACGTCCAACATCTTCGCCATTCTGGGCCTGCGCGCCCTCTATTTTGCCCTGGCCGCCATCATCCACCGGTTTGCCTATCTCAAACAGGCGCTGGCTGTGCTGCTGGTGTTTATCGGCTCCAAGATCTTCGTGGCCGATGCGCTGGGCTGGGACAAGTTCCCCGCCGAATGGTCGCTGGGGATTACCGTGATAATCCTGGCCAGTGGCGTCGGCTATTCCTTATGGCGCACCGCCAAGTCACGCTGACCAAGTCACGCTGGCAATGGGAAGGAGGCCCCCGGGCCTCCTTCTGTGCATTGACCGTGACCGCTGCCAATCCGCATACCCAGCCGCAGCAGTACACTCCCTTCACACCCTCTCGCCATCGGCGGCGGTAATGGGGGAGAGCTTGGTCGGCACGACCAGCAGCTCGATGGTTTCAAGGTCCTGCTGCGCCAGGAATTTGACGGCGAAGCCGATTTCGAGATGGCGCACCACGCGCCCGACCAGCTTGCCGACGGCGAGCGGCGTGCCGATCGGTGGCTGGATATGCGCCGACAGCGCAATGCCCGATTGGGAGACATCGATGACAAAGCAGGGAATCTGGGCGCCATCGGCCAGGGTGATGGTGGTGCGCGGGTCGCGCAGTTGCACCCGCTTGAACTCGCGCCGATCCTCCACATGCTCATAGACATGCTTGCGGTGCCAGACGATCTTGCGGCCCAGCTTGTCGCGCGCCTGGCTGCTGAGCATCAGGTCCATGACGAAGCCGCTGGGCAATTGCCTGGTGATGCGGCCGCGCAGAATGCCGAAAGGATCAAAATGGGCGGTGATCGCCTCGCCTTCCTTGCCCACGACCGGCGCCACGACCACGGCAACGCGGGTGGATACCGAACAGAGCCGGCAGGCATAGACCGGCGCCTTGCTGGCCCCGCCCCGCTTGCGGTCAACCAGGGCATAACGCCCTGCAACGCCACCGATAAAACGAACATCGTGTCGATCAAAATCGGACTGCGGTACCATGTCACCGCAGTCAAGGCTCTGCGACATGGGTCCCTCCCACTCGTCAGCAAAACAACCAATGCAGCAATACTCGCAATTAGAGCAGAATTTGCATTAGTTCGCAATAATAGCAAAAGCCTAGATCCGGATTATTAAGAATCTTTAACCAAGAGATCAAAGAATGTACTGAAAAGCGGCAAGAACTGGCGCTGCCTTCAACATGGTGTTGCAGGCAGCGCGCCAATTTCTGCCGCGAACCGGCCGCCGCAGCCTATCCCTGCTCCGCCGCCATGGCGGCAAAGAAGGGCTCGGGCGTGTCGGTCTCGACCAGCCTCCTGCGCTCGATCACCAGGAAGCGCTCGCCCAGCCCGCGCACGAAGCTGCGATCATGCGAGACCAGCACGCAGGTGGCGCCATGCGCCAGGATCTCGGCCTCCAGGCGCTCCTGGCCGGCAATGTCCACATGGTTGGTCGGCTCGTCCAGCAGGTAGAAATTGGGCGCCTGCAGCCGCAGGGCCAGCAGGCCCAGCCGCGCCCGCTGCCCGAAGGAGAGCGCGCCGATCGGGCGCTCCTGCTTGTCGAGGCTGAAGCCTGCCGCCGCCAACAGGCTCTTGCTGCGCTGGTCGCCCTCGTCGAACTGGCTGGTAATGTAATCGAGCAGCGACCGCTTGTCGGGCAGCATGGACATGGCCTGGTCGACATAGCCCGGCACGACCTGGGGGCTGACGCGAATGCCCGGCGTCTCCGTGCCGGTCATGGCCCGGTGCAGCAGGCCCATGAACTGCGACTTGCCCGTGCCATTGCGCCCCAGGATGACCAACCGGTCGCCCTGGAAAATGTGCAGCTTGTCGATGGCAAAGAGCTTTTCCCCGCCTGGCGTCGTCACGGTCACCTTGTCGAGCGCCAGCATGACCCTGGCCTGCGCCCCGCTATTGCCCAGCGCGATCTCGCCGCTGCGTTCCTTGTGCACGGCCCGGGCCGCGCTCTCGATCTTGGCCGCGCGCTCGCGCAGATATTTCGACTTCACCACCAGCAGGTCACTGCCCGAATTGATGCCGATATTGGTGAGCTTGGCCGCCTGCTTGCGCAGCTTGCTGACCTCCTTGAGATCGCGCTCGCGCGCCAGTTCGGCGGCCTCGTCCAGCTCGGCCAGCGCCAGGCGGGCCTTGCTATAGGGCAGCGCGAAAAAGGGCGAGGCCTCGGGGCGCAGAAACAGGGTGCGGTTGGTGGTGGCGTCGAGAAATTCCCGGTCATGGCTGGCAATCACCACCGGCATATTGCGCGCCGCCTGGTTGATCCAGTTTTCCAGCTGCACCAGCTTGCCCAGATCGAGATGGTTGGTGGGCTCATCGAGCAGCAGCGCATCGGGCTGCAGCACCCAGCAGCGGGCGATCAGCGCAATGCGCTGCCAGCCGCCGCTGAGCTGATGCAGGGGCCGGTGCCGCAGCGCCTCGGGCGTCTCGAATTCGTCGAGCACCACATCGACCCGCCAGCTATCGGTGGCCCGCTCGGCCTCCGGCAAAGCCGACAGCACCATGTCATAGAGCGTCAGCGCCATGCTGGCGGGCGGCATGTCCTGCTCGACATAGCCGACGCGCAATCCGCGCGACCGCACGATATCGCCCTGGCTGAGCTCGCTCTGGCCGGCCATGGCCCGCAGCAGGCTGGTCTTGCCGCGGCCATTGCCGGCGACGAGGCCGAGGCGGTCGCCATCGGCCAGCACGATATTGAGATTGGAAAAAAGCGTGTCTGCGGCCACTAGGCCTGCTTGGCGAAGGCTGATCGAACCCATTTTGCTCTCACTGGAAGGGCGCTGAAGTCGAGCGCCAAAATGCCGTCATCGGGCGGTCAGACGACCGCCATGAGGGGCAAACCAGTTTGGGGGATAGCGCTAAGCGTCCGAACCAGATCCTGGTCAGCCCTGCAGCTGCTGCCACAGGGCCAGGACAGGGCCACGCTGACGGTGATGTCTGACGATCATGCGGCCCTCCTGTCGCTGGTATCTGGAACCTTGACAAGGCTAGCCGTACCGGCGGCAAAAATCAATTCACTGCCGGTCAGACCAGATAGAACAGGACGGAAACGATCAGCACGGCCCCGATACGCGGGACAGTCAGCTTGGCCAGCCGGTACGCAATACTCTGAAACCCGGCTTGCGGCCAAACGCCGACAGCAACCGAACCCAGCGGAATCTGATACGCAGAACGAAGATCCCGATCGGCTCGCATACGGATACTCCAAACAAAAACCGTATGCCCTTTGATCTAGCAGCCTGCCTTTAAGAAAGTGCTTTCAAGAAGCAAACGGAACGTAAACCGGGCGCCCGATTCCGGGACGCTTTGCGCGCCAACCCCCGCTCACGGGGCTCTGCGCAGCCGTTTGCGGCTCTCGATCTGGGCGGAACAATAATTGAATTCAAGCAGATAGACCCAGTCTCCCTGGGTCGCGCGCACCTGGATGCGCTTGTCCCTGGCCACATTGAGATAGATGTCACGATAGCCCAGAGCAGCGACCTCACGCCGGATCTGGTAATCGGTCAGGCACATCGCCCGCTCGGGTGCGAAATCGGTGCGCTCGTCGCCAAAGAACAGGCCGAACCGCTGCGCCTGGGCCGGCGCCCCCTGGCTGATCGCCAAAGCCAGTGCCAGCATCACAACAGCTGCTCCGCGTTTCATCGTCTTCTCCTTGCGCGCC
>CAXBHD010000155.1:0-7808 GCA_963975335.1 uncultured Devosia sp.
CTCAAAAACCCGCGCTACAAATCCGCCCATGATCCGCACCGCCGCCACCTATTCGTTTTGGTATTTTAGCTATCCGCTCCCGGCGGAGGCTACCGCGCGCTTGTTCTGATCTCCCAAGAGACGACCAAACCCGAAGCCAGCCGCCCCCCTCGAGGCGGCTTTTTTATTGGCCGCCTCGCCCGAACAATACCGAGGAACCCGCCATGTTGAAGTCGACCGATGATCTGCGCATCACTGCCATCAAGGAGCTCACCACCCCCATCGAGGTGATGCGCCAGCACCCGCGCACCGACGCTGCCACCCGCACCGTCATCAGCGCCCGCCACGCTTTCCACAATATCCTCAATGGCGCCGATGACCGCCTCGCCGTTGTCGTGGGCCCCTGCTCCATCCACGATCCGGCCGCCGCGCTCGACTATGCCAACCGTCTCGTCGCCCTGCGCGAGACGCTGGGCGACCGGCTCGAAATCATCATGCGCGTCTATTTCGAAAAGCCCCGCACCACCGTGGGCTGGAAGGGGCTGATCAACGATCCCAATCTCGATGGCAGCTTCGACATCGATACCGGTCTGCATACCGCCCGCGCGCTGCTGCTCGACATCGCCAATCTGGGCCTGCCAGCCGCCTGCGAATTCCTCGACATGACGACGCCGCAATATATTGCCGACCTCGTCTCCTGGGCTGCCATCGGCGCCCGCACCACTGAAAGCCAGATCCATCGCGAACTGGCCTCCGGCCTCTCCTGCCCGGTCGGCTTCAAGAATGGCACCGATGGCAATGTCAAGATTGCGCTCGACGCCGTCGCTTCGGCCAGCCAGCCGCATCATTTCCTCGCCGTCACCAAATCGGGCCGTTCGGCCATCGCCCAGACCACCGGCAATGGGGATTGCCACATCATCCTGCGTGGCGGCAAAACCCCCAATTACGATGCCGCCAGCGTCGAGGCCGCCGCGGCTGCCGCGGCCAAGGCCGGCCTGCCCGCCACCATCATGGTCGATGCCAGCCACGCCAATTCCGCCAAGAACCCGGAAAACCAGCCCGCCGTGCTGGCCGATATCGGCATCCAGCTGGCCAATGGCGATCGCCGCCTCATCGGCGTGATGGTCGAATCCAATCTGGTGGCCGGCCGGCAGGATCTGGTGCCCGGCCAGCCGCTCACCTATGGCCAGTCCATCACCGATGGCTGCATTGATTGGGACACCACGGTTGCCGCGCTGACCGCTCTGGCCGACGCCGTCACCGCCCGCCGGGCCGCCACCAACCAGCACGTCGCCTGAGGCCATCCGGCCGATAATCCGCCAAATCAATCCTCCCCCGCTACGGGGGAGGTAAAATGCCCGTCATGCCGACACAGCCGGCACTTGACCCCTCCCCGGCAAATCTGTTCAGTCCAGTCATGGCCAAGAACCCGCTGCTGCTCGTCCCCAACCAGATCACCATCGCGCGCATTGCCGCGATCATTCCCATTGTCATTCTGGTGATGGCGGGCGATCCCACCCTCCGCCTGATCGCCCTGCTGCTCTATGGTCTGGCTGCTGCCAGCGATTGGCTCGATGGCTATCTCGCCCGCGCCTGGGACCAGTATTCCCCGCTCGGCCGCATGCTCGATCCCATTGCCGACAAGCTGCTGGTCGGCATCATGATCGCCGCCCTCGCCTGGGACGGCAGTTTTTCCGCCCTCGACATGATCCCCGCCTGCGCCATCCTGTTCCGCGAATTCTTCATTCCCGGCCTGCGCGAATTTCTCGGCAATACCCAGATCGTGCTGCCGGTCAGCCAGCTGGCCAAGTGGAAGACCACGGTGCAGCTGGTCGCCCTCGCGGTGGTGCTGCTCGAGGGCATCCTGCCGGGCCTTGGCCTGGTCAGCGATATCCTGCTCTGGCTGGCCGGCCTGTTGACGCTGTGGACGGGCTGGCAATATTTGGCCGCTAGCTGGCCGCATCTGTCGGGCGACGCCAAGTGAAGATCCTCTACTTCGCCTGGCTGCGCGAACGCCTCAACCGCGGCAGCGAGGAAGTCACCCCGCCGGCCTCCGTGGTGACCATTGCCGACCTCATCGACTGGCTTGCCGACCGCGACGAAGCCTTTGCCCTGGCGGTTGCCAAGCGCAGTCTGATCAAGGCAGCCCTCGATGCCAGACTCGTGCCCCATGAGACCCCGCTTGCCGGGGCCGCCGTGGTCGCGCTCTTTCCACCCATGACCGGTGGCTGAAATGGCGGTCCGCGTCCAGACGACCAGCTTTGATCCGGGTGCGGAAACCAACGCCTTCCTCGCTGCCAGCCAGGGCGCCGGCGCCGCGGTGACCTTTACCGGCCTGGTCCGTTCGCAGCCCGATGATCCGATCACGGCGCTCACGCTCGAATGCTATCCGGAGCTGGCCATCAACCAGCTGACCGCCATCATCGCGACCGCCACGAGCCGCTTCGACCTGCTCGCCGCCACGGTGATCCACCGCTATGGTCCGTTGCTGCCTGGCGAGCCGATCGTCCAGGTCATGACGCTTTCTGCCCACCGCGCCGCCGCCTTTGCCGGTGCCCAATGCATCATGGACTACCTCAAGACCGATGCGCCCTTCTGGAAACAGGAAACCGGACCGAACGGCACCCGCTGGGTCGAGGCCAGATCCGCTGATGACGCGGCAAGGGCCCGCTGGGAATAAGGCGCCACACCCCGTGAACCAGATCGACAGCAACGCGTTACCCCCTAACGACTGTCCCAAATATGGCCAGAACATGCTAATAGCGTGGCGTGCAACACGGCTTTGAAGGTCTGATGGGTCAGTATATCGAGTTTGCGGCGCGGCAGGAGAAGGAGCAGACAATTCGCTGCTCCGGCGACTGGACCTCCATCAATGCGCGCGCGCTTGAACTCGAGCTTGCCGGCCTGATCCCGTCTTTGCCCAAAAACACCAATCCGGCCATAGATATAAGCCGTCTCGGTGGCCTCGACACCACTGGTGCCTGGCTGTTGACGCAATTGCGGCGCGGCGACGGCGCCGCCCCAGCCGACTTCGTGGGCGGCTCGGACAAGCACCGCACCCTGCTCGACCGAATCGGCCAATATACCCCCGTCGCGCCGGAGCCGCCGCCGCGGCAGAACCCGCTGCTGGCGCCCTTTGATGCTGTCGGCCGTTTCGTCATGGGGGCGGCAGACGATGTGTTCGCCGTCAATTTCACCCAGGGGCGCCTGCTGGCTGCCCTGGGCCAGACGGCAACGCTGCGCGCGCCTTTGCGCCTGGCCAGCTTTGTGCGGCAGTTCGAAGAAATCATCCTGCGCGCCATCCCCATTGTCGCGCTGATCTCGCTGGTCGTGGGCGCCATCATCACCCAGCAGACCATTCTGCAGCTGCGCAATTTCGGCGCCACCATCCTTGTGGTCGATCTGGCCGCCATTCTGATGTTCCGCGAAATCGGTGTCCTGCTGGCCGCCATCATGGTCGCCGGCCGTTCCGGCTCGGCCATCACCGCCGAAATCGGCTCCATGCGGATTCGCGAGGAGTTCGACGCCCTGCGCGTCATGGGCGTTGATCCCTATCAGGCCCTCATGCTGCCGCGCACCCTGGCGTTGATCGTCGGCATGCCGCTGCTGGCCTTTGTCGGCTCCATGGCCGGCTTGGCCGGTGCCATCATCGTCGGCAGGGCCTATGGCGACATCTCATACGACATTTTCATCACGCGCCTGCGCGATGCCATGAGCCTGACCAGCGTCTCCGTAGGCCTGATCAAGGCCCCTTTCATGGGGCTGCTGGTCGCCCTGATCGCCGCCGTCGAGGGCATGAAAGTGCAGGGGTCTTCGGAGTCACTGGGCCGCCGCACCACCTCCTCGGTTGTCAAATCCATCTTCGTGGTTATCGTTGCCGACGGCCTGTTCGCCATTTTCTTTGCCGCGATCGGGTTCTAGATGGACGGCGCCCCCACCATATCCGCTGCCCCCGCCATGACGGTTGACGACCTCGCCGTCAGCTTTGGTCCGGTCACCATTATCGATGGGCTGGGCTTTGAACTGCGCAGCGGCGAAATCCTCGGCCTCATTGGTCCCTCCGGCTCGGGCAAGACCGTGACCATGCGGGCCATGGCCGGCCTCATCCCGCACCAGCGGGGCGAGATCACCGTGTTCGGCGAGCGCTTTTCCGAGCTCTCCCCGCATGAACGCGAGCGCATTCGCCGCGATTGGGGCGTGCTGTTCCAGCAGGGCGCGCTGTTCTCGTCGCTCAATGTGCTGGAAAATATCGAATTCCCGATGCGCGAGCATCTCGACATGTCGCCTCGCTTGCGCCGCGAAATCGCCCGCATGAAGATCGATCTGGTGGGGCTGCCGGCTTCGGCGGCCTATACCCTTCCCACCCAACTGTCGGGCGGCATGATCAAGCGCGCCGCGCTTGCGCGTGCTTTGGCGCTCGATCCGAAAATCCTCTTCCTGGACGAACCCACCGCCGGCCTTGATCCCATTGGCGCGGGCAAGTTCGATGAGCTGATCGTCACCTTGAGCAAGACCCTGGGGCTGTCGGTACTCATGGTCACCCATGATCTCGACAGCCTTGAAGTCGCCTGCGACCGCATCGTCGCCCTGGCTGATGGCAAGCTGCTCAAGGCCGGAACCTTGAGTGAGATGCGTGCTGCCTCCGAGCCCTGGCTCAGAGAGTATTTCCACGGCCCCCGCGCCCACAACACCGAAGGCTGAACCATGGAAAACCAAGCAAACTATGCCATTGTCGGCGCCATCGCCCTTGCTGTCCTTCTGGGCCTGTTTGGCTTCGTCTACTGGTTCGCCGGTCCGACGACCAATACCGAGATGCGCGAATATGAGGTGATCTTCACCGGCACGGTTTCCGGTCTCAGCCCGAGCACGGAGGTGCAGTTCAACGGCATCAAGATCGGTCAGGTCAGGTCGGTCCACCTTGATCCCAATGACATCAACCGGGTCATCACCCGCATCGAGATCGATGCGAACATTCCCATCAAGGCCGATACCAGGGCGTTGATGGGCTTTCAGGGTCTGACCGGTGTGGGCACGCTGCAGCTGTCCGGCGGCACCCCGGACGCCCCGCCGCCGCCCATCGAGGAGGGCCGCAGCGTCCCCACCCTCTATGCCAAAGTGTCCGATTTCCAGTCCATCCTTGATGGCCTGTCGACGACCATCAACGGCACCGCCACCGCGGTTGATCGTCTCAATGGCTTCCTGGACGAGAATGACGACAAGCTCAACCAGACCATTACCAATGTGACGACCTTTACCGATGCGCTGGCGGCCAATGCCGACGATGTGCAGGCGGCACTGGCCACCATTGCCCAGGCCGGCCAGCAGGTGGGCCCGATGGCCGAGCAGATCGGCGCCCTGTCCACCAAGCTGGGCGAGCTGGCCGATTCCATCCCGCCCGAACGGGTGACCCAGGTGGTCGACAATATCGCCTCCTTTAGCGACACCCTGTCGCGCAATGCCGGCAAGGTCGATACCTTCTTTGACGCGGCATCCCAGCTGTCCAGTGATCTGACAACCATGAGCGCCACCCTGTCGGACAGCGTGGAGCGGATTGATGCGGTGACGGCGGCCGTCGATCCGGAGGCGGTCAGCCGCATCATTACCAATGTCGACGACGTATCCGGTCAGGTCGGCGGCCTGACCACGCAGCTGCAGGATATCCTGTCATCCCTGCCACCCGAGAAGATCGCGACGGTCGTGGCCGATGTCTCCACCTTCACCGACAGCCTGGCCCGCAATGCCGAAGAGATCGACAGCCTCTTCGCCGCTACCGGCACCCTGTCGGAAGGCATTACCACCATGGTGCGGAACCTTGACCCGGCCGTCGTCAAGATCAATCAGGTCGCCGCGCAGATCGATCCGGCCATGGTCAGCCGCATGCTCGACAATGTCGATCAGTTCACCACCCAGCTCGGCGACAACTCGGCCGATGTGGACATCATCGTCGGCAATCTGAACGAGGTGTCTTCGTCGCTGGTCGGCTCGGCCGGCAAGGTCGACGAAATCCTCGCCAAGGTCGACAGCTCGGTGACCAATGCCGAAGGCGAAGGTGTCTTCGAACAGATCGGCGCGGCGGCGGTATCGATCCGCGAACTCGCCGATCAGCTCAACGAGAGCACCGCCAGTATCGCCGTGGGTCTCAACAATTTCACCTCCAGCGGGCTGCCCGGTTTCTCGGCACTGGCACAGGAAGCGCGTGCCACGCTGCAGCGGCTTGACCGCGTGGTGCGAAACCTTGAGAACAACCCCCAGGGGCTGATCTTCGGCGGTGAAACCGTTCGCGAATACAACAAGAGGTAGGACCGATGGCCACCACACGACGCGCATTTTTGGTCTTTGGGACATCGGCTTTGGCCCTCAGCCTGGCCGGCTGCCTCGCCGCCACGCCGCCGATTACCTACGACCTCACCAGTGCCAGCCGCGTTCCCATGCGCCGGCGCTCGTCGCGCGTCGTGGTGATCACCCTGCCGGTCGCCGTCCAGACCTATGACACCCAGCGCGTTGTCGTGCGCGACGTGGGCAATGTGTTGAGCTATCTGCCTGAGGCCCAGTTGTCGGACACCCTGCCCCGCCTGGTGCAGACCCGGCTGCTGCAGACCTTCCAGGCATCGAACTTCCCCAATATCGGCCGCCCCGACGACCAGCTGAGCGTCGACATCACGCTGGCGACCGAATTGCAGGCCTTCGAGATCGACGCCAGCAATGGCAATCTGGCCACGGTCACCATCAACGCCAAACTGGTCGATGAGCGCCGCGGCATGATCTTTGCCAGCCGCAACTTTTCCGCCACCCAGCCAGCCGCCACCGCGCCGGCGGCCGCCGCTATTGCCGGGCTTGATACCGCGTTGCGCCAGGTCATGTCAGAAATCCTGCTCTGGACGGCACAGACCGCCTGATCGCCTCACGGCACAAAAAAGCCGGGCCTCGGCCCGGCTTTTTCATTTCGGTGTATCGCGATCTATTCCGCGGCAGCCCGCTTGGGCTGGACCTCTGCCGAATAGGCATCGATCAGCGTGCGGCAGCCTTCGCCTGGCGTGAATTTGTAATCCCCAATCACGCTGACCGGCGTAACCTCGGCAGCCGTACCCGTCAGGAAGCATTCATCGAACTGGCTCAGTTCTTCCGGCATGATGTGCCGTTCGGTCACCGTGAAGCCGTTGCGCTTGGCCAGCTCGATCAGCGTCTGGCGAGTAATGCCGTTGAGGAAGCAATCGGGCGTGGGCGTGGTAATATCCTTGCCCTTGATGAAGAACACATTGGCGCCCGTGGCTTCTGCCACATAGCCCCGATAGTCCAGCATCAGCGCGTCGGCATAGCCATTGGCCATGGCCGCATCCTTGCTGAGCGTGCAGATCATGTAGAGACCCGCTGCCTTGGCCGAGGAGGGGATCGTCTCCGGCGACGGCCGCTTCCACTTGCTCCATTCCAGGCGAATGCCGCGAAGCTTTTCCTCGACCGAGAAATAGCTCGGCCATACCCAGGCAGCGATCGCCAGATGCACCGTATTGTTGCGCGCCGGCACGCTGAGTTCTTCCGAACCGCGCCAGGCAACGGGACGCACATAGGCATCGACCAGATTGTTCTTTTCGAGCACGGCCCGCTTGGCCTCTTCGATCTGCTCGACCGACCAGGGCATGGGCATGTCCAGCGTCGCCGCCGACCGGATCAGCCGCTCGGTGTGCTCACGCGACTTGAAGATCTCGCCGCCATAGGCGCGCTCGCCTTCGAATACCGAGCTGGCATAGTGCAGCCCATGCGTCAGCACGTGAATCTTTGCGTCTTTCCACGGTTTGAACTCGCCATCAAACCAGATCCAGCCTTCACGCTGG
>CAXBHD010000156.1:0-7782 GCA_963975335.1 uncultured Devosia sp.
AATGCCTCAATCACCGCCAATGGCGTGACCTTTTACCAGATCCTCGACGCGGCGGCGGCGGCCTATGAGGTATCAAACCTCGAAAATGCCATTCTGAACCTGACGATGACCAATATCCGCACGGTGATGGGTTCGATGGACCTCGATGAATTGCTGTCCAACCGCGACGGCATCAACCAGCGACTGCTGCATGTGGTGGACGCTGCCGTGGCGCCCTGGGGCGTCAAGATCACCCGTATCGAGATCAAGGACATTGATCCGCCCAAGGACCTGGTGGATTCGATGGGCCGGCAGATGAAGGCCGAGCGCGAGAAGCGCGCTGCCATTCTGGAGGCGGAGGGCCGCCGGCAAAGTGCGATCCTGCAGGCAGAGGGGGCCAAGCAGGCGCAGGTGCTGGAGGCAGAAGGCCGCAAGGAAGCAGCGTTCCGCGACGCCGAGGCACGCGAGCGCTCGGCCGAGGCAGAGGCCAAGGCAACCCAAGTTGTAAGCGAGGCGATTGCTGCGGGTAGTGTGCAGGCGATCAATTATTTCGTCGCCAACAACTATATCAAGGCGCTGGAATCGATCGCGAAGTCTCCCAACCAGAAGCTGCTGATGATGCCCATTGAGGCGGCCAGTGTGATTGGCGCGATTGGTGGTATTGCCGAGATTGCCCGAGAGACCTTTGGCGACACGGCCCCATCGACACCCCGCCCAAGCCGGCCGCCGACAGCAGGCAAGCCCTAGCAGGAGGCGCCGGTGCAAGTCGTGGATTTCATTGCCGCCAATGGGCATTGGTCATGGATTGTCGGGGGCATGCTGCTGCTGGCCCTCGAACTGGTCGTGCCGGGTGGCTTTCTGCTGTGGATGGGCATTTCGGGGATCGTCACCGGGCTGCTGGTTTTGGTTCAGCCCATGGGCTGGCCGCTTCAATGGCTGGTTTTCGGCGCGCTGTCTCTGTTGACCATCACGCTTTGGATAGCGTGGCATCGTCTACGACCGGCTATTTCGGATCGCCCCTTTCTCAACCGCCGCACTGACCAGTTCATCGGGCATGAAGCGGTGCTGGAACAGGCCATCGAGCAGGGATTTGGCCGCATTGTGCTGGGCGACACCGTCTGGCGCGTGTCGGGGCCGGATCTGCCGGTCGGTCACCGGGTGCGCATTGTGGGCAGCGACGGCGCTATTCTCGCGGTCGAACCCGTCTTGTAAGGTCATGGCAAGGCTTCATTAACGATAAGATGGAAGGATTGCCGGACCTGTAGATTGCATGTTCGCAGGTCGAGGTCGGTGCGCCGATTGAGCTTTCTGGCGAGCGGAGCAGAACTTGTCCTTGCGGCTGCGACATTGGGTTGGGCTTGTGGCAACCATTGGTTGCCTTTGCCTGACCGCGCCGACCTTGGGCCAGTCGCTTGACCTGACGGGCGACGGTACCGGAACCGACAATGATCGCCTGGTGCCTGGCCGGTATCCGGCAGATCCGGTGCTGAGCAGTGGTGCGGGCTTGCGGGAGCCCTATGACCCGGCCTTCGATCTTGACTGGTCGCTTGCCCTGCGCGGCACCTTCACCAAAGCCACCAGCGGCGAGCGCTTCGACATTCGCGCCGTTCCCTCGGTCAGCATTGAACAGGTCGGCACGCGATCAACCCTCAAAGCCGGCGCCAGCGCCGAAGTGACGCGGCCCAGTTCGGGCGCCATCGACGTCAATGGGCTGCGTCTGTCAGGCGCCACCGACTATGCTGTCGATCGCGATACAACGCTCACTGCGGTCGGACGTTTCTCGCTGACCAGGGCGGTGGCCGGTACGCCGGGAGTAGCGAGCACGATTGCCATTGCACCTCAGAACCTGACCGGTGGCGGCGATCTCGGCGTAACGCGGCAGTTTGGCAAGTTCAATATCGGCATTACCGGATCGGCGGACCGCTACGCCTATGGCACGACGACGCTGACCAGCGGCGCGGTGGTGGACAATGCGGACGAAAACGTCTGGGCGCTCGAGGCAGGCCTGCGCGCCGGCTTCCAGGTCACGCCGATCTTTGAGGTATTTGGCAGGACCGGCCTGGGGCGCAATGAGTTCGACAGGCCATCGGCGTCACTCGGCCTCAAGCCTAATGCCACAACCGCTTCGCTCGAGGCTGGGGTGACTGGACGCTGGAGTGACATTCTCGAGGCGACCGCGTCGACTGGCATCACCATGCGACGCTTTGATGCGGCGAGCCTGGGCGAAGTCAGCGCCCAGACCTATGATGCTCAGATCAGCTTTCAGCCGGATCCGACGCTGCGCCTGACGACAGGCTTTGCCACGACAGTGGCGCCTCCGGGCCCCAATGGGGCGGGGACAACGCGCATTGGTTACGCCGCCAATGCGGAGCTCGCCTATACCGTCAATTCGTGGCTGGCCCTCCGTGCCTTGGCCGACTGGAACCGGGCCAGCTTTGTCGGCAGTCCAGCCACCGAAAGCGGTTATGGCTGGGGCCTGGGCGGCGATTACAAGCTGAATGCGCATACGGCGCTGACGGCGGACTATAATTACGACCAGTCCGAAACCAGCGCCAGTGGCATCCAGGATGCGCACCAAGTGGTCTTTGGCGTCACCCTGGCGCGTTAATCCCTAGAAGGGGTCGCCAAGATCAAGCTGGCGCAGCTGCTTGATGAAGCCCTCACGAATATCTTCCCGATCAAGGGCATAGACCACGTTGGCGGTCAGAAAGCCGATCTTGCTGCCGCAGTCGAAGCTCTGGCCCTCGTATTTCACGCCGGTGAAGGACTGGCTATGCATCAGGGTCTGCATGGCGTCGGTAATCTGGATTTCGCCGCCGGCGCCGCGTGGCTGATCGGCCAGGAGGCTAAAGATTTCGGGCTGCAGGATATAGCGCCCAGAAATGATCAGGTTGGAGGGCGCCTCCTCCGGCTTGGGTTTTTCGACCATCTGCGTGATGGCGAAGCCATTGTCGGGACCTGCGCCCCGGGCAACGACGCCATAGGAAGAGACTTCCTTGTGTGGCACTTCTTCGACGGCGATAATGTTGCCGCCGCGCTCCTCATAGGCGTCCATCATCTGCTTGAGCACGCCGGGCTGGCTCTTGAAGAGCATGTCGGGGAGCAGCAGAGCAAAGGGGCTGCTGCCGACGATATCGCGGGCGCACCATACCGCGTGGCCCAGACCCAGCGGTTCCTGTTGCCGGGTAAAGCTGGTGCGGCCTGCCGAGGGGAGATCCTTGCGCAATTCCTCAAGGGCGGCCGTCTTGCCGCGCACCTCCAGCGTGGTTTCGAGCTCGAACTGACGATCGAAATGGTCCTCGATCACGCCCTTGTTGCGACCGGTGACGAAGACAAAATGTTCGATCCCGGCCTCGCGCGCCTCATCGACGGCATATTGGATCAGCGGGCGGTCCACAACGGTCAGCATTTCCTTCGGGAGAGCCTTGGTGGCGGGCAGGAATCGCGTGCCAAGACCGGCTACGGGAAATACGGCTGTTCTGACGCGCTTGGACAAAGATTTGGCTCCGTGCTGATTGTGGGGGTAAGGCTATCGCAACGCATGTAGAATATCACGACGGAAATTGCGGGCAGTGCAAAGGGCTAATCGAATGGCGGTAATGGTTACTGGCGGCGCGGGTTATATCGGCAGCCACATGGTTCTAAGCCTCACCGATGCAGGCGAAACGGTTGTGGTGCTGGACAATCTGGTCACAGGCTTTGATTGGGCCATCGATGGCAGGGCGGTGTTCGAACAGGGCGATGCCGGCGATGTGGATTTCGTGCTCGGGCTGATCGAGAAGCATGGGATTACCGAAATCGTGCATTTTGCCGGCTCGATTGTCGTGCCGGAATCGGTTTCCAACCCACTCAAATACTATGGCAATAACACGGCCACGTCGCGCAGCCTGATCGAGGCGGCGATCAAGGGGGGCGTGAAGCATTTCATCTTTTCCTCGACCGCGGCCGTCTATGGCATGACCGGGCTGGCGCCGGTCGTCGAATCCACCCCGCTCAATCCGATGTCGCCCTATGGCCGCTCCAAGCTGATGACAGAACTGATGCTGGCGGATGTGGCGGTCGCCCATCCGATGACCTATGGCGTATTGCGCTATTTCAACGTGGCCGGCGCCGATCCGCAGGGTCGCAGCGGGCAGTCCACCCCCCAGGCGACCCATCTGATCAAGGTGGCGTGCCAGACGGCGTTGGGGCAGCGCGAAAAGATGGATATCTTCGGCACTGATTTCGAAACGCCCGATGGCACGGGCGTGCGGGACTATATTCACGTGACCGACCTGATCGCGGCGCATGCGCTGCTGCTCAAGCATCTGCGCGGCGGCGGCCAGAGCACCACGCTCAACTGCGCCTATGGCAAGGGCTATTCGGTGCGGGAAGTGGTCGAAACCGTGCGTCAGGTGTCCGGGGTTCACCTGCGGGCCGATGAAAGTCCGCGTCGGGCCGGGGATCCGGCATCGATCACGGCGACCGGGGAAAAGGTGAGGACATTGCTCGGCTGGGCACCGCAGCACGACAATCTGGTTGAAATCGTCACGTCCGCCTATGCCTGGGAAAAGCACCTGATGGTGCGGAACCGCTAGATGCGAACCGCCCCGCTGCGGCGGCTGGTCGCCGGAGCATGGCTGGCACTGGTCATGGCCGGTTCGGCACTGGCGCAGCCCGTGGAGAGTTTTGACAGCTTTCTCGCCAATTTTCGCGCCAAGGCCGTGGCCGCTGGCGTTGACGGCGCGCTTTATGACGCCACGATGACCGGGCTCACGCCGGATCCGCGCGTGCCGCAACTGGTTACGACACAACCAGAATTTGCCACGCCGATGTGGGATTACATCGACAGTCGGGTAACGGCGGATCGGGTGGCGCGGGGGACGGCGGCGATTGGGAACAACCAGGCGCTGTTTGCCGCGGTGGGGGCGGCCTATGGGGTCGATCCCTATCTGCTGGGGGCGATCTGGGGCATGGAAACCGACTATGGCGCGGTGTTGGATAATTCGAGCCTGATTCGCCCCATCATCCGTCCGCTGGCAACGCTGGTGCATCAGCGGCGCAGCCGGCTGCTTGAGGATGAGGGCGATCTGATCGCTGCGCTCAAGCTGCTGCAGCTTGGTCAACTCGAGCCGGCGCAACTGGTCGGCTCCTGGGCGGGCGCGATCGGGCATTTGCAGGTCAATGCCGCCAATGTGCTGGCGCATGGCACGGATGGCGATGGCGACGGGCGCGTCGACCTGCACAGATCGCTGGCCGATGCCCTGGCCACCAGTGCGCGCTATCTGCGGGCGATCGGCTATCAGCCTGGCCTCGACTGGGGCATGGAAGTGGTGGTGCCGGCCGGCTTTGACTATCTGCTGGCCAGCCGGACCCAGATGCAGCCGGTATCGTTCTTTGCCGAGCGCGGCGTGACACGGGTGGCCGGGCGGCCGTTCGGCGACGCCAATCTGGGCGTTTTTCTCTATGTCCCGGCTGGCCAGGATGGCCCCAAATTCCTGATGACGCAGAATTATCTGGTGCTCAAAGGCTATAATTTCTCCGACAGCTATGCGCTCAGCGTGGCGCATATGACCGATCGGCTCAAGGGTGGCGGCAGCTTTGTCGATGACTGGCCGCGCGGCACGGCGCTGCCCAATCTGGCAGAGCGCGAGGCGATCCAGCGGGCATTAACGGCACTGGGGCTCTATACGGGGAGCGTCGATGGTCGCCTCGGGCCGATCACCCAGGCGGCCTATGCGCGGTTCCAGGCCAGCCAGGGCATGGTTGCAGACGGCTTTATCACCAAGGCGGCGCAGGCGGCTCTGGCCGCCGCGGTGCGGTAACATCGCGGTGCGGCAATGGCGCGGCCGCCGCGGGTTTGTTAGGAGGGGGTCGGGTCTGGCAGACAGGTTGAGCATGGTCCGTATCGTCATGGCATTGCTGGTCGGGTTACTCGTCATGGTCGACGTGGCGCCGGCTCTTGCCCAAAGCGACGATAACGTGCTGATTGCGCAGACAGAACGGCGGCGGACCCTGTTTGATCTGCTGTTTGGCGAAGAGCCCAGCCAGCCCGCGCCGGTGCAGCAGCCGCAGCGCGCGCCGCGCCAGCAGGCACCGGCTGCCAGTGCTGCGCCGGCACCCGCCGAGCCGTCACAGGTGGAGAAGGCGGCCGATGCGACGCGGCTGGCGGTGTTCGGGGATTCGCTGGCCATCGACCTCAGCCGGGCGCTGGAGCGGCGCTATGCCGAGGACGCCAATCTGGTGGTGATCAACAAGGGGATAAGCTCGTCCGGCTTCGTGCGGGACGACTTCTACGACTGGAACGCGGCGCTGCGCGCTGAAGTCGCCGCGGACAGCTTTGATCTGGCCGTGTTCATTATCGGCATCAATGACCGGCAGGAAATGCGTGTGGGTGGCACGGCGCTGCCCGTGCTGGGCGACGCCTGGACGGCGGCCTATCGGGCGCGGATCGTTGAGGCGCTGGAGGCGCTGCGGGCGGCGCGCAAACCGGTGATCTGGGTCGGGCTGCCGCCGATGCAAAAGACCGAATATTCGGCCGCGATCAGCCAGATCGCCAATATCCAGCGGCTGGCCAGTTTTACCGGCGGGGCGGAATACCTTGATATCTATGAACGATTTCTGGGCGAAGACGGCAAATATGCCGCCATGGGGCCTGATGTGAACGGGCAGACCGCCCGCATGCGCAAGGATGACGGCATTCATTTCGCCACGGCCGGTTCGGACAAGCTGGCCTTTTATCTCAGCCAGACCATTCGCAGCCTTTATCGCGGCGGGTCGGTGGTGAGCGCCGTGGCCGACCCGCTGCTGGGCACCGAGGCGGCGGCGATGCTGCGGCCGCCCTATCAGGGCGTGGGGCAGATGCGGCTGCTCGAAATGGCCGGCAGCGTCATCCCCATCAGCCGGGCGCCGGCGCGGGCCAATGAGCTGGTACAGGCCCGCAGCGCGGGGACAATGGGCAGCGCCTTCGCGCTAGAAGAGCTGTTCGATGCGCCGATCGGGCGGGTGGACGCCTTTGGCGTCGGTCGCGACCCTGCGGCGCAAGGGCTTGAAAATGCAGGGCAACGCTAGCGTCAGTCGGTGAAGCGGACGGCGCCGATATGGGGCAGGTTGCGGTTGCGCTGGCCATAATCAATGCCATAGCCGACGACGAACTTGTCGGGGATGTCAAAGCCCACCCATTTGGCATTGACCTCGGTTTCGCGCCGGCTGGGCTTGTTGAGCAGGGCGCAGACTTCCATGCGGGCGGGATGGCGGGTGCTCAGGATTTCCAGCACGTGCTTGAGCGTATAGCCGGTATCGACAATGTCCTCGACGACCAGCACATCGCGGCCGGCAATCTCGCCGCGCAAGTCCTTGAGAATGCGCACTTCCCGGCTCGATTCCATGGCATTGCCATAGGAGGAGGCCTCCATGAAATCGACTTCCACCGGCAGGTCGAGCTCGCGTACCAGATCGGCGATGAAGATGAAGGAGCCGCGCAGCAGGCCGATGACGACGAGCTTGTCGGTATCGGCATAAAACGAGGATATCTCTTTTGCCAGGGCCTCGACGCGGGCGGCAATGGCCTTGGCCGAGATCAGCTCATCGACGATATAGGGCTTCTGAGTCATGGCGAATTTCCGTCACATGGCATTCGATGTCTAACGACCGATGGGCCCAATGCGTTAGCAGAGTGTCAACCGCGAGTGTAGCGCATCGTCGGCCCTGGTGAAAACGGGCGAAGGGGAAGGTGAGGCATCTGACTCGATGAGCCATACCCCCACCCAACCCCTTCGGGGCCCCCCCCCCCCCCCCACGGGGGGGGGGGGGGGGGGGGGGGGG
>CAXBHD010000157.1:0-7657 GCA_963975335.1 uncultured Devosia sp.
GTGTCGTTGACGTTCTCGACCATGGCCATGTCGCCGGACGAAATCAGGCGACGTTTGAGAGAGATGACAGCCTTGCCTGAACTGGTCAGCTTGAGGTTATAGGCCTCCTGCGGAATTTCTTCCCAACCGCCCGCGGCAACGAAGGGCTCATATTGGGCGATGGCCATCTGCAGATTGTAGACCGTGTCGAAGGACAGAATGGGCTCATTGGTTGCGATGAGAGCTTCGGCAGCCATGGTATTGCCGCCCTGATCCGCATCCCGCAAAACGCGATTGCGGTCGAACATGTCGAAAATCGACTCGCCTTCCTGCGCCCGCAGGGCAGTCGGCAGGGCCATAGTCGCCCCAGCCAGGGCCGTGTACCGGAGGAGAGAACGTCGATTGAGCCGCATTAATTCACCCGATTCTGTCTAATTGCCGAAGCAGAAGCACTTTTACCATTCCGCACCAATGGCCACAACGCGCTCAAACGCATGTGAACCGGTGCAGTGCTGACTCATTTAGCGACGCAAGAATGGCTTCAGACCCACCTACCCCGAGTTGCTGCGTTTTGCGGCAGAAATGAGAACGCCGGCCCAGAGGACCGGCGTTTGCGAAGTTATGTTGCAGGTCAGCAACAGGTGCTGCCGAACCGGTCCTAGAGCTTGTAGAGGATCTGATCGACCCAGAAGCGCTCCAGACGGGCAAGGGCCTTGTTCAAGCCGTCAAATTCCTCGTCGCCCAGCCCACCGACCTTGTCGATGGACTTGAGGTGACGGTCATAGAGCTCATCGATGACCTCGGCCACTTCCTCGCCCTTGGGGGTCAGCTTGATGCGGACCGAGCGGCGGTCGGAACGCGAGCGCTCCTGAAAGATGTAGCCGGTTTCGACCAGCTTCTTGAGATTGTAGGAGACATTGGAGCCGAGATAGTAGCCCCGCGACCGCAGCTCGCCAGCCGTCAGCTCGGCGTCGCCGATATTGAACATCAGCAGCGCCTGGACGGGGTTGATGTCATCCCAGCCCATCCGGTCGAACTCGTCCTTGATCAGGTCGAGCAGCCGACGGTGCAGGCGCTCAACCCGGGAAACAGCTTCCATATAGAGCGGCTTCAGGCTCTTGGAGCCTTCCGGGATCAGGGCCTCAGCGGCGTTGGATTTGAATGCCATGGTAGCCTCACTGTTTGCAGTCTGCGCGATTTTTCGCATCTCATGAGGCCAAACTATCGCGGGCTTTCTAAGATCGCCCTAAGCAGCGTGATTAAGAGCATCTTACTGGAATGCAATGAGAATTTGGCTTTATTCTTCGTTACACCGGTAGAGAATTCTGTAACCTTACGCGGGTGTGAACGCGATGGGGACAATTGCGCCGATCAGCCTCAGTCGGCGGAACCAGCGCGCCGAATTCGCAGACCCAGCACGAAAATGATGATGATCGAGGCCAGCAGGACCAGGCGCACGGCAAAGCCGGCGGCACTCATATCGACATCGGTACTGCCCAGCAGATAGAGCACCAGTTCGACCGTAGTGGCACCGACCAGCAGCACGGCGCCCCAACTGGCCTTGATCCAGAGGCCGACGGCCGCGAACAGGCGCGCCAGCGCGAAAATGGCGAGATAGACAAAGCCGGTCATGCCCATTTCGGCAATCGGGCTGATCGCGCCCAGATTGACGCCGAGCAGGCGCGCGGCGTCATTGAGGCCCAGCATCAGACTGATGATGGCAACGATGCGGATGTAAATGGCGATCGGGGGAGCGTTGAAATCCATCGTGGTTTTCTATCCGTCGGATGGGCATGCGACAAGCCGGAGCTTGGAGCGGTTGCGGGGCACTGATAAACCCTCGGGTAATACAGGAGTCGATAATGGCCGAGCAGTGGCAGAAGCACGACATGGACTTTCTCGGTGGGCAGCGGCTGCGGCGCACGCGGCGGACCGCCTGGAGCCGGGCCATGGTGCGCGAAACGAGTTTGACGCCATCGGACCTGATCTGGCCGCTCTTCGTCATCGACGGCAACAATGAAAAGACCGCCATCCGCACCATGCCGGGCGTCGAGCGCCTGAGCATCGACCTGTGCGTTGACGCCGCCAAGGCAGCGCGGGATGCCGGCATTCCGGCGCTGGCGCTGTTTCCCAACACGCCCGACCACCTGCGCAGCGAGGACGGCGCGGAGGCCCACAATCCGGACAATCTGATGTGCCGGGCGCTCAGCGCCATCAAGAGCGCGGTGCCCGAGATCGGGCTGATCGCCGATGTGGCGCTGGACGAATATTCCAGCGACGGCCAGGACGGGCTGGTGCGAGACGGCGAAATTCTCAACGACGAGACGATCGAGGTGATGATCAAATCGGCCCTGGTGCAGTCCAGGGCCGGTGCCGATATCATTGCGCCATCGGACATGATGGATGGAAGGGTCGGCGCCATCCGCGCGGCGCTGGATGACAATGGCTTCGAGCGGGTCCAGATCATGGCCTATGCCGCTAAATATGCCTCGTGCTTCTATGGCCCGTTCCGCGAGGCGGTCGGCTCGGGCAGCCGGCTCAAGGGCGACAAGCGCACCTACCAGATGGACTATGGCAATTCGGACGAGGCCCTGCGCGAGATCGAACAGGACATTGCCGAAGGCGCGGACAGCATCATGGTCAAGCCCGGAATGCCCTATCTCGATATCGTGCGCCGGGCCCGGGACAGTTTCAACATTCCCATCTATGCCTATCAGGTGAGCGGGGAATACGCGATGATCGAGATGGCTGCCGCGGCGGGGGCGATCGATCGCCAGGGGGCAATCCTGGAAAGCCTGTTTGCTTTCAAGCGCGCGGGCGCCAACGGCGTGCTGAGCTATTTCGCCCTGGAGGTCGCACGGGAACTGGGGCGCTAGAGCGGACATTTTCTGCGCCGCCCTCTTGCGTACCGCCCGGACCATGACAATGTTTCGAGCATGAACCAGACCGATACCGTCCGCCCTAATCTGCCCGATCCGCAAAGCGCCCCCGAGTTATTCGAGGGCGTGCTGACACGGCGCGTGGCCGCGTTCTGCATCGACCTATTGGTGATGGGCGCCATGATCCTGGCCTTTTCACTCGTCGGGCTGATTGCCGGCTTTGTGACGTTCGGGCTGGGCTGGCTGGCCCTGATCCTCGTCGTGCCGGCCACCATCGTGCTTTATTATGGCTTCACCCTGGGCTCGCCCAAGCGTGCCACCTGGGGCATGCAGGCCATGGATATCGTGCTGACGCCGACGCACGGCCAGCCGCTGGATGGCTGGATGGCGATCATCCATGCCGGCGTGTTCTGGCTCACGACCTGGGTCTCCTGGCCGCTTTCGCTGCTCTTCGCGCTGTTCACCCCGCGGAGGCAGATGATCCACGATCTGGTCACCGGCACGCTGATGCTGCGTCGCTCACCCATGGAACGGCACTGGCGCAGCCAGTCGGCGCGCGTCGACGGGGCAGCCGGCCCGGCATATTGACCCGTTGCCGCCGCTGAGCGGGGCGCGTACACTGGGTCGATTGCAATCAAGGGTCTTGGATGACAGACCAGACGCCCGACACAACCCAGCTGTTTCTGACCGCGGCCATGCCTTGCCCCTATCTGCCGGGCAAGCAGGAGCGCAAGCTGTTCACGCATCTCACGGGTCGCCGGGCGGCACACCTGCATCACCTGCTCAGTGAGAACGGCTTCCGGCGCAGCCAGAACCTGATCTACCGGCCGGCCTGCGAAGGCTGCAATGCCTGCCAGTCGGTGCGGATCGTGGCCAATGGGTTTTCGCCCACGCGACGCTACCGCCGTGTCCTGCGGGCCAATGACGATCTCAACATCGAGGTTCGTCCCACTGTCGCCACCAGCGAGCAATATGACCTCTTCAAGCGCTATCTGGAGTCGCGCCATTCGGGCGGCGGCATGACGCAGATGAGCTTTGTCGACTACGAATATATGGTGGAAGACACGCCGGTGCAGTCGGTGCTGATCGAATACCGCCTGCGCGATGACCCCGACCAGCGTCTGGTTGCGGTGGCGCTGACCGATGTGATGCCGGACGGGCTCTCGATGGTCTATTCGTTCTACGATCCGGATATGGCCCATCGCAGCCTGGGGACCTTTTTGATCCTCGACCACATTGCCCAGGTGCGCTCCGCCGTGCTCGACTATGTCTATCTGGGCTACTGGGTGAAGGATTCGCCCAAAATGGCCTACAAGGTCCAGTTCGCCCCGCTGCAGGTGCAGCGCGGACCGCTTGGTTGGTGCCTGCTCGACTAGCGCGCCATCTTTGGGCCACACCGCTCCCTGACAGCGATAGACGATCATTCTGACGGATGGAAAGCCGATGCTTCGCCAGACTATCCGGTTTTGCCTCGTGCTTGGGGCATTGCTGGCCGCCTCCCTTGCCATCGCCGCGCTGTTCGGTTTTGCCATTCCGGTGCTGGACCTGCTCAACCATGGCCAGATCCTGCTGTTTCCCGCGACACTGGCCAGCCTGGCGATCGTCACGCTGCTCCTGCGGGGCTACAGGCGCGACGTCGCCATCATCTATGTCTTCATGGGCGTGGCGGCATCGGCCAGTGTGATGGTGCCCGAATTTGTCGCCGGGCTGCAATCGCGACCAGCAGGGACGGCATCGGGCACGGTAACGGTGATGACGCATAACCTGTTCGGTCGCAACTACGAGATGGCCCAGGTGACGGCGGCGATCCAGGCGGAGGATCCCGACATTATCGTGCTGCAGGAATATTTCGGCGAGCAGGCAACGGGCCTGCATCCGCTGCTGCTGGAGGACTATCCGTTCTTTGTTCGCTGCCAGGGCGGCAAGCGGGCCAATCTGGGGCTCTATTCACGTCTACCGTTTGACCAGGTGGAGGATGGGTCCTGCCCCAACAATGCCTATGTGACCGACCGCACAGGGCATGTTCTGGCACGGTTCAACACAGGTGGGGACAAGTCATTTTCGCTGCTCACCACGCATATGGACTGGCCGCTGCCGGTCGAGCGGCAACGTGACCAGCTGGCAAACCTGTCGAGCACCCTGGACGGCATTGCCGGGCCACTGATCGTGGCCGGCGATTTCAACTCGACCCCGTGGTCCTATACGCTGCGCAATTTCGTGGCCCGCAACGGGCTGGTGCGCGAGACGGCGAACCTGGTCACCTATCCGATGCGCTTTTTCTATTTCGGCGCCTGGCGGGACGCTATTCCGTTCCTGCCGCTCGACCATGTGATGGTGCGCGGCGGCGTGGTGGTGCATGAACTGCATGCCGGGAGGCGGACCGCTAGCGATCACCTGCCGGTGGTGTTCACCGTATCGGTGCCCTAGCCCCTGCCCGTTCAGTCGAGCTGCAGATCAAAGACCATCAGGCCATCGCGTCCGCCCTCGAGCGCGGCAACCAGCTTTGAGCCGGCCGCCTTGTGGGCCGGATCGATGAGGTAGCGATCGCGGGCGGCGGCATCGGCCAGATCCATAATGAAGCCGTCGTTGAAGCCCTTGGCCATGCCTTCGGGCGAGATATTGGGACCGAAATCGGCGCGCAGCAGGCCCTCGATCTGGCCGACCAGTGCAGCGAGGCCGGCATAGATCTCGGCCTTTTCGGCGGCGCTGACATCAGCACGGAATTTGACGAAGACGCAGTGACGGATCATCCGGTGAACCTGTTGTTGCGGGGGAAGCCATTGGGCGGCTGGCGGCCGGCGGTGGCGCGGTCGGCAATCCAGGCAGTCAGCTCCTCCATCGGCTTGGTGAAGGTGCGGCCGGAACTGTCGGTCCAGGTCAACCCATCGGCGGCATAGAAGGTCTTGATGTCGGAGACCCCGCCATCCTTGTAGCGCTGCAGGCGGACGCCCTTGCCCCGGCCCATCTCGGCAAGCTGGCTGAGCGGGAAGACCAGCAGCTTGCGGTTTTCGCCGATAATGGCCACCCGGTCGCCGGCGACCGGCACCATGAGGCGGGCCTCGACCGGCGCGGGGACGTTGAGGATCTGCTTGCCCTTGCGAGTATTGGCGATCATTTCGTCTTCGGAGACGATGAAGCCGTAACCGGCAGTGGAGGCGATGATGCGCTTCTGGCCCGGGCGATAGACGAAGATATCGACGATATCCTGACTCTCTTCGATGTCGACCAGAATGCGTACGGGCTCGCCCTGACCGCGGCCACCTGGCAGCTTGTCGCCGCCCAAAGTATAGACCTTGCCGCCGGTGGTGAGCATGAGCAGCTTGTCGGTAGTCTCGCATTTGATGGCGAGTTTCAGCCGGTCGCCGGCCTTGAAGGCCTTGTCATCAATGTCGTCGGAATGACCGCGCGGCGCACGAATCCAGCCCTTTTCGGAGAGGATGACGGTGATCGGTTCGCGCTCGATAAAGGCTTCGGTGACCTCGGAGAGGTCGGCATTGGGCGCATCCATGAGAATGGTGCGGCGGGCGCCCAGAGCATGGGGCGTGGTGCCATCGGCTTCGAGCAGCGGATAGGCTTTTTTGAGCGCCTCAATTTCCTTGCTGATCGACGCCCATTGCCGCTTATCGGAGGCGAGCAGCGCTTCGAGCTGGCCCTGCTCCTTGGTGAGGTTATCGTGTTCCTTGCGCAGCTCGATTTCCTCGAGCTTGCGCAGGGAGCGCAGGCGCATGTTGAGAATGGCTTCGGCCTGCACATCGGTGAGCTCGAAAGTGGCCATCAGGCTCGCCTTGGCATCATCCTCCTCGCGGATGATGCGGATCACCTCATCGAGGTTGAGATAGGCAATGATATAGCCGCCCAGCACTTCGAGCCGGTGGGCAATCTGGCCGAGGCGATAGTTGGAGCGGCGGACCAGGACTTCCTTGCGGTGTTCCAGCCAGGCGCGCAGGGCCTGAGGCAGGCTCATGACCTTGGGGACGGCGCCGCGGTCGAGCACGTTGAGATTAAGCGGGAAACGGGTTTCCAGATCGCTGGTCTTGAACAGCTGCTCCATCAGGATGACAGCATCGACGGTGCGGGCGCGCGGCTCGAGCACGAGGCGAATATCGTCCGAGCTTTCGTCGCGCACGTCCTTGAGCAAAGGCAGCTTTTTGGCCAGCAGCAGCTCGGCGATCTTCTCGACAAGGCGCGACTTCTGGATGCCATAGGGGATTTGCGTGACGACGATCAGATAGGAGCCGCGACCTGTTTCCTCGATCTCCCATTTGGCGCGCAGGCGGAAGGAACCGCGGCCGGTGGCGTAGGACTGGGCGATGGAGGATGCGCTCTCCACCATAATGCCGCCGGTGGGAAAGTCCGGCCCCTTGACGAATTGCGTGAGCTCCTGGGCGGTGGCGTCCGGATTGACGTTGATCAGGTGCAGCGCGGCTTCGCAGAGCTCATAGACGTTGTGCGGCGGCACGGAGGTAGCCATGCCGACGGCAATGCCGGTGGAGCCATTGGCCAGCAGATTGGGGAAGTTGGAGGGCAGAACGACCGGCTCTTCGTCCTCGCCGTCATAGGTCGGCTTGAAGTCGATGGAATCTTCGGTGATGCCTTCGAGCAGGCGCATGGCCACGTCGGTCATGCGGCTTTCGGTGTAACGCATGGCGGCAGCATTATCGCCATCGATATTGCCGAAATTGCCCTGGCCATCGACCAGGGGATAACGCAGGGCAAAATCCTGCGCCAGGCGCACCAGCGCGTCATAGATCGACTGGTCGCCATGGGGGTGGAATTTACCGATCACGTCACCGACGATA
>CAXBHD010000158.1:0-7634 GCA_963975335.1 uncultured Devosia sp.
TAGCCAATGGAGCGAGTGTGACGCGATTCCTGTTACAGAATAAATAATGAAATTCGGGCTGGGGCCGCCGGGAGGCAATTGCCACAAAGGTCAGCCTGGCTTACTCTTCGTCCGCCTCAAGTTTCTCGACATAGGCTTCGATCTGCTCGAAGGTCGCCGAGAAGGGCAGCGGACTATCCCCGAAAATCACCTTGTGGCTTTCGTCCTCGCGGATGGCGTGACCACCCTTGCCCATCTTGGCCGTCAGCTTTTCCGCCGTCAGGATGGTCAGGCCATAGCGGCCGGCAATGCGTTTCAGCCGGCGCATCTTTGACGCTTCAAATTCCTTGCGGCTCACGGGCGGTCCTTCAATGGCTCTTGGCGGGTGGGGAGGGATTCGAACCCCCGGGACGCTTGCACGCCCGCCGGTTTTCAAGACCGGAGCAATCGACCACTCTGCCACCCACCCGTCGGGTGAGGCTTTAGCGGCAGAGCGGCGAGCTGTCCAGAGGATCAGGGGATCAGGACCACCGAGCCTGTGGTTTCCCGTGCTTCGAGCGCCCGATGGGCATCGGCCACATCGGCGAGCGGAAAGGTCCGGCCGATCTCGACCTTGTTGATGGCGCCGCTCTGCACCGCCGCGAATAGCTGCCTGGCCCCTTCGAGCAGCGCTGGGCGCTGGCCGAGATAGGCCGCGCCGGTGGGGCGCGTAACATAGAGCGAGCCCTTGCGCGCCAGCACGGTCACGTCGGGAATCGATACGACACCGGAGGCATTGCCAAAGCTGACCATCAGGCCGCGCGGCCGCAGGCAGTCGAGCGACTTGTCGAAAGTGGCCTTGCCGACCCCGTCATAAACCACGTCAACGCCCCGCCCGCCGGTGATCTCCCGCACGCGGGCGGCGAAATCCTCGGTCGTGTAGTTGATGACGTGATCGCAGCCATGCGCCTTGGCCAGCGCCGTCTTGTCGTCGCTGCCGGCCGTGCCGATCACCGTAGCGCCCAGCGCCTTGGCCCATTGGGTGGCGATCAAGCCGGTGCCGCCCGCCGCGGCATGCCAGAGAATGGTTTCGCCCGCCGCCACCGGCCAGGTCTGGAACAGCAGGTAATAGGCCGTAAGGCCCTTGAGCAGGATGGCGGCGGCCGTCCGGTCGTCGATGGCGTCGGGAATGGGCACGAGGCGATCGGCGGCGATGAGCCGCTCGCTGGCATAGGCGCCGATCTGGCCCTGATAGGCGACGCGGTCGCCGATGCTGACGTCGGTGACATCCGCGCCCAGCGCGGTGACCACGCCGGCCGCCTCATTGCCGCCGACAAAGGGCGTCTGCACCGGGTAGAGGCCCGAGCGCTGGTAGGTATCGATGAAATTGAGCCCGATGGCGGTGTGGCGCAGGGCAACCTGACCGGGACCGGGGGCCCCGATCGCCTGCTCTTCGACAGCCATCACGTCGGGACCCCCGACGTGATGAATGACGATGGCGCGGCTCACTTGGGCGTCCGCGGCTTGCGCGGCGCCGATTTGGGCCGGGCCTGGGCCTTGGCGGTCGGCGTGCTGGCGCTGCGTGGCTTGGGCGCCGCCGGTGCCGGGCTCACCGCTGCCGGCCTCGTGGCCGGGGCGGTCTGGCGGCCCAAAGATGCCAAGGCCGCCTCGCTGGAAACCGAACCGGTCTCACCGGTAAAGGGGGTGAAGCTCGGCTTGGCCGCGTGACCGCCAGCCTTGCGCTGCCGCCGTGTCTTGGCAAAGACGTTGATGACCTCCACCAGGACGGAAAAGGCCATGGCCGAATAGATATAGCCCTTGGGAATATGGAAGCCGAAGCCGTCAGCCACCAGCGTCATGCCGATGAGCAGCAGGAAGGACAGAGCCAGCATCTTGGTGGTGGGGTGATCGGCGACGAATTTGGCGATCGGGCCGGAGGCCACGAACATCACGCCGACGGCCACCAGCACGGCGGCCACCATGACAAAGACCTGATCGGCCGGGACCATGCCCACGGCGGTGATGATCGAATCGATCGAAAACACCATGTCGACGATGACGATCTGGATCAGGATGGCCTGCAGCGTGGCCTTGGCCACATCGGCCATGCCCACTTCATGGGTATCCTCGATGGCGCCATGCATTTCATGGGTCGCCTTGTAGATGAGGAAGCCGCCGCCGCCGATCAGAATCAGGTCCTTCCAGGAGAAGCCATGTCCGAAGGCCTCAAAGACCGGGTCCTGCAGCTGCACGATCCAGCTGATCACAAAGAGCAGCATGATGCGGAAGACCAGCGCCAGGCCGATGCCCAGCTTGCGGGCAAATTCGGCCTGTTCGCGCGGCAGGCGCGAGACCAGCACGGAAATGAAGACGATATTGTCGATCCCCAGCACGATCTCCATGACCGTCAGGGTTCCAAAGGCAATCCAGACATTGGGATCGGCCAGCAGTTCAAGCATCTTTGACTCCGAGTCACCTTCAGGCGGTTACCCATGTCTAGGCTGTTCTTGCCCCTGACAAAAGCACTTGCATCAGAGTTTTCCCGACCCCCTGCGGCGTTGCGCAGCATCCAGCTTGTGTTGCATCGCTGGCATCGGCCGGGGCGAGGGTGATAGATTGGCGGGCAACAGGGTTGAAAAGAGACAAATATGGACTGGTTCAAGCCGCGTGCGACCGCTTCTGGCGAATGTCTTTCCGCCCGGTGCCGCGAAAAGGGGCGCCCATCATGAGCATGTACGATGCCGATGCCATCGTGGTCGGTGGCGGCCTGGCCGGCACTGCGGCCGCCATTGCCGTGGCCCAGACGGGGCTAAAGACCATCCATCTGGCGCCCGTCGCGCCGCCGGATCACCGCACGTCGGCGCTGATGATGCCCAGCGTCGATTATCTCGTCGGCGCAGGCCTGATCGGGGCACCGGAAACGCTCGGCCATGCGCTGACGCAGATCCGCATCATCGACGCCACCGGAAGGCTGATCCGCGCGCCCGAAACCCTGTTCGATGCCCGCGAGGCGGGGCTGGCCGCCTTTGGCTGGAATTTTGCCAATAGTGCCCTGCTGGAGCGCTTCCATGCCGTGGCCGCCAGCCTGCCCGCCCTTGCCAGCCGCCCGCTGGGTGCCAGCGCCCTCGAGCGTATGGGTACCGACTGGGCGATAACGCTGACCGACGGGACACGGCTCGTGGCCCCGCTTGTCGTGGGGGCCGATGGCAAGAAGTCGCTGGTGCGCGAGGCGGCCGGTCTGCCCAGCCGCAACCGCCCGTTCAGCCAGTCGGCCCTGGTCTGCGATCTCGAACTCGGGCGACCGATCGGCGGCACCTCCGTCGAATTCCACTACAAGCAGGGGCCGTTCACCCTGGTGCCGGCGGGCGGCAATCGGGCCAATCTGGTGTGGATCGACCATGCCGATATCCTGCAGGCGGCCCAGGCCGGCGGCCCCGAGCATCTGCTGGCAGTGTTTGCCGAAAAGTCCCAGCGCCTGTTTGGCAGCATTGCCCTGGCCTCGCGCAGCTTCGTGTTTCCGCTCAGCGTGCTCAGTGTCCCCAGTGCCGGCTGCGACGGCGTCGTGCTTGCCGGCGAGTCGGCGCATGCCTTCCCGCCCCTCGGCGCGCAGGGACTCAATCTGGGCTTGCGCGATGTCGCCGATCTGGCCGCGGTACTGGCCGATGCCGACCGCGGCCAGGCCGGCTGGGCCCAGGCCGTCAGTCAGCGCTATGCGACGCGCAGGGCTGCCGACCTGGCCCGCACCGGGGGCATGGTGGATACGCTGTTCCGCTCGCTGCTAGCCGACATGATCCCGGCCCAGGCCATGCGGGCGGGCGGGCTCTGGGCGCTCAAGCTGGCGCCTGCTTTGCGGCGCCAGGCCTTTGCCCTCGGCATGGGCGTACGCTGACCGGCCCATCCGGCACAGCAAAAAGGGCGCGGTCACCCGCGCCCTTTGTCATTTCAGTCTGGCCTGACCAGGCTTACTGGGCAGCCGGAGCCGCGGCGGGTGCCGCTGCATCTGCGGCCGGCGCGGCAGCGCCGTCAGCCGGCGGGGTCTCGAGCTGCTTGCGCAGCTGTTCGGCACGATCCTGCAGCACCTGCTCGAGGGCATTCTCGCCGGTGCTTTCCTGGCGGAACTCGTCGAAGGTGATGGCCGTGTCGCCGTCATAGGTTGCGGTAAAGCCGGCCAGATCGATCTCGATGGTCAGATCCTGGTTCTGCCGATTCTTGGCGGTCAGCTTCAGCGTGCTGCCACGCTTGAGCGAGTTCACATATTGCTCGTTGATCACCAGCTGCGTCGCGCAGGAGGTCGGGTCACACAGCATATAGGGGACGCGCACGGGCTTGGAGCCGTCGATCTGCCAGGTCAGGCCGAAGGGCAGCAGCACGCCCAGCGGCACGGCCGCGACGGCGAGCAGGCGGCTTTCCTGGCCCGGATCGTCGCGCAGCAGGAACGAGCCCAGGAACTGGCCATTGGCGACGACGACCTGACGCAGGATACAGGCCTGCTGGCCATCGGGCAGCGGATCGCAAACCTTGAGCCAGTTCGTTGATGGGGAGCCACCCGCAGCGGCCGGAGCAGCGGCATCGGCATCTGCGGCTGGCGCCTCGGTGGCAGCATCAGGCGCCGGTGCGGGCGCCGCGTCTTGTGCGAAGGCCGACAGCGAGGACAGCGTAAGCGCAGCCACCGCAAAACCGGCGACGAGGGGTTTCCTGAAGTTCATAGAATTTCCTTGGCTTTTTTGGCGGTCCCGGTGACTTGACGCCACCTTGAATATTGAACTGCCCTTCAAGTGCTTAATTCGGGCAATACCATGACCAATAGCTCATGCCAAAGCATTATGGCGAGACAGGGTTTATGCCGATGCGTCACGCCACATTCTCTACAAGTCTGGCCAGCCGGGACAAAATCGCCGCTGCACCCTTGAGCCGGTCATTGGGCGTGGGCCAGTTGCGCGCGAACACAAGTTTCTGATCGGGCTTGATGCGCACCTGGCTGGCCGGATCGCTGACCATCTTGACCAGGCCTGCCGGATTGGCGAACTCATTGTTGCGCAGCGTGATGACCGCGCCCTTGGGCCCGGCATCGACCTTTTCGACATTGGCCTGACGGCAAAGCGCCTTGACCAGGATCACCTTGAGCAGCGCTTCCACCTCTTCGGGCAAGGGCCCGAAACGGTCGATCAGTTCGGCGCCCGCGGCATCGATATCGCGGATATCGGTCAGGTCGCCCAGGCGACGATAGAGCTGCATGCGCAGCTGCAGGTCGGGCACGTAATATTCGGGGATCATTACCGGCATGCCCAGCGAGATCTGCGGGCTCCACTCGTTCTTGTCCTCGTAATCGGCATCGCCGTTCTTGAGGTTGGCCACGGCCTCTTCGAGCATGGCCTGGTAGAGCTCGTAGCCGACCTCGCGAATATGGCCGGATTGCTCGTCGCCCAGCAGGTTGCCCGCCCCGCGGATATCGAGGTCGTGGCTGGCCAGCTGGAAGCCGGCGCCCAGATTGTCCAGCGACTGCAGCCACCAGCACGTCGAACTTGTTGTCGTAAAAGGCATTCATCACGTCGTCGAGTTCGCCCGGCGCCATCTGGCCATTGGCCACGACAAAGCTGACTTCGGGCACCTGCTCCTTGAGGAATTCGGCAATTTCCACCTGGTCCTTGATGCGCGGCACCACATAGAAGCTCTGCCCGCCGCGATATTTTTCGCGCAGCAGCGCCTCACGCACCGACAGGGCGTCAAAGGGCGAGATGAAGGTGCGGATGGCGAGGCGATCGACGGGAGGCGTAGCGAGGAGACTGAGGTCGCGCACCCCGGTCAGCGCCATCTGCAGCGTGCGCGGAATCGGCGTCGCCGTCAGGGTCAGCACATGCACATTGGCCTTGAGATCCTTGAGGCGTTCCTTGTGGCCGACGCCGAAATGCTGCTCCTCATCGATGATCAGCAGGCCCAGGTCGCGGAACTGGATGGTCTTGCTGAGCAGAGCATGGGTGCCCACGACGATATCGACCTGGCCATCGGCCAGGCCTTCCTTGGTCGCCTTGAGCTCGGCTGAGCCCACCATGCGCGAGGCCTGGCGCACCCGCACCGGCAGGCCGGCAAAGCGTTCGGCAAAGGTCTTGAAATGCTGGCGGCAGAGCAGCGTGGTGGGCACGACGACGGCCACCTGCTTGCCGCTCAGCGCCACGGCAAAGGCGGCGCGCAGCGCCACCTCCGTCTTGCCGAAGCCGACATCGCCGCAGACCAGCCGGTCCATGACGCGGCCCGAGGTCACGTCGTCGAACACCGCCGAAATGGCGGCCATCTGGTCTTCGGTTTCCTCATAGGGGAAACGCGCGGCAAATTCGTCATAGGCGCCCGGATTGATTTCGATCACGTCGGCGCGGGTCAGCTGGCGGGCGGCCGCGATCTTGATCAGCTGCTCGGCCATTTCGCGGATGCGCTGCTTGAGCTTGCCCTTCTTGGCCTGCCAGGCGACGCCGCCGAGCTTGTCGAGCGTGGTATTGCCCTCGTCGCTGCCATAGCGGGTCAGCAGCTCGATATTTTCCACCGGCAGATAGAGCTTGGTGTCGCCGCCATATTCGAGCTCGACACATTCATGCGGCGCGACATGCACGACCAGGTCGCCCGCGGCCAGGCTCGCCGCCTCGGTCAGGGCGTCGCTGGCTTTCTTGCGGCGCTGCGGCCGCAGGATGCGCTCGCCCAGAATGTCCTGCTCGGAGAGCACCAGCAGATCCTGGGTGGCAAAACCGCTTTCGAGCGGCAGCACGACCAGGGAGGTGGTGGCGGCGCTGGTGGTTTCGGCGTCGCGCCAGTTTTCCGCGAGGCGCGGATTGGTCAGGCCGTGATCCTTGAGCACCTGGGCCATGCGGTCGCGCGTGCCCGTGCTCCAGCAGGCCACCACGGTGCGGCGGCCGGCCTTGCGCTCGGCCAGCAGGCGCTCCACCACCGACTGGAACAGATTGGTGTCGGTGGCCTGGCGCTCGGCGGCAAAGCTGGGCGCGATCTGGCCACCGGCGTCGTCGGCCTTCTTGGTGTCAGGCGCCATGAACTGGGAGAGCTGGATCACCGAGGCGCCGGCCAGCGCATAGGGATGCTCGTCAACGGCGTAGAGCAGTTCGGGTCTTACCGGCTTATAGGGCGCGCCGGTGCCGGCCACCTGCGGGCTGAGACGGGCCGCCTCGCGCGCATCATAATAGTCGCGGATCTGCGCCACGCGATCGGCATAGGCTTCACTGGCCTGTTCATCGAAGATGAAGGGCGCGTCACCGGCATAATCGGCCAGGGTATCGAGATGGTCGTAGAAAAACGGCAGCCAGTGCTCGGTGCCCGAATAGCGCGAGCCGCCGCTGATCGAGGCATAGAGCGTATCGCCCGACGTATTGCCGCCAAAGGTGGCAGTATAGTTCTGCCGGAAGCGGCGAATGGTGGCTTCGGTCAGCACGACCTCGCTCATCGGCGTCAGCGCGATGGATTTGAGCGTGCCGGTCGTGCGCTGGCTGTCGGAATCAAAGGTGCGGATCGATTCGAGCTGGCTGCCGAAAAAGTCAAAGCGCAGCGGCGATTCGGCGCTGGCGGGAAACAGGTCGACCAGGCCGCCACGCACGGCAAATTCACCGCTTTCGCGGACCGTGGCAACGCGCAGATAGCCGTTATTGGCGGCCCAGGCGATCAGCTTTTCGCTGTCGACA
>CAXBHD010000159.1:0-7572 GCA_963975335.1 uncultured Devosia sp.
GGAACTCGATTTCGCCACCGTCGGCAAGACCACCGACGATCTGCGCTTCCGCGTGCTGTTTCAGGGCGACGAGGTCGCCAACCTGCCCATCAAGGAACTCGGCGACGAGGCCCCCGAATATGATCGCCCCTGGACCCCGGCGGCTCCCGCTCCGGCGCTGGCGCCGGGCGATGTGCCACAGATGGATGTCGCCGACGCCCTGCTCAAGCTCATGGGCGGCCACCAGATCGCCTCGCGCCGCTGGGTTTACGAGCAGTATGACACCCTGATCCAGGGCAATTCCGTGCAGCGCCCCGGCGGCGATGCCGGCGTCATCCGCGTCGACGGTCACCCCACCAAGGGCCTGGCCTTCACCTCCGACGTCAACCCGCGCTACTGCCACGCCGACCCCTATGAGGGCGGCAAGCAGGCCGTGGCCGAGGCCTGGCGTAACCTGACCGCCACCGGCGCCGAACCCCTGGCCGCCACTGACAACCTCAATTTCGGCAATCCCGAGCGTCCCGAAATCATGAGCCAGCTGGTCCATGCCATCAAGGGCATCGGCGAGGCCTGTCGCGTCCTCGATTTCCCCATCGTCTCGGGCAATGTCAGCCTCTATAACGAGACCAATGGCCAGGGCATCCTGCCCACCCCCACCATTGGCGGCGTTGGCCTGCTGCCCGATTGGGCCGGCATGGCCCATATCGGCTTTGCCGCTGAAAACCAGCCCATCCTGCTGGTCGGTGCACCCGATCACCGCGGCACCCATCTCGGCCAGTCCATCTATCTGCGCGACCTCTTCAACCGGCGCGACGGCTCGGCGCCCCCGGTCGATCTCGCCCACGAACGCCGCACCGGCGATTTCGTGCGCCAGCTGATCCGCTCGGGCGTCGTCACTGCCTGCCACGACCTCTCCGATGGTGGCCTGGGCGTTGCCTTGGCCGAAATGGCCATTGCCGGTGACATTGGCGCCCAGATCGTCGATCTCGAGGGCCAGGACCCCATCCTGCAATATTTTGGCGAAGACCAGGGCCGCTACCTCGTCACCCTCAACCTCGACCCGCAGGGCGATGCCATGCTGGCGCTGTGGGAAGAGGCCAAGGCTCTGGGCGTCTTCTGCCCCTGGATCGGCAACACCGGCGGCACCGATCTGGTGCTGGGCGCTGCGCGCGCCCTGCCCGTCGCCGCCCTCAGGGCCGCTCATGACGGTTGGTTCCCCAGCTACATGGACGGCGCTGCCGCCTAATCGCTATTGCCGCCTTATGATTGCCGCTCTTTGGGGTGTTTTGAGACCCAGGGGCGGCAATCGGTTTTCTGGAGACGACAATGAATATTAGGCCGGTAATGCTCTGCCTGGCAGCGCTTCCAATGCTCGTGGCGCCGGGCCTGACCTATGCGCAGTCCATAAGCGTGGCCCGCTCCATCCTGCCCGATCAGCCCTTCACCCTGTTCTATCCCGATACCATGGTGGCATCCGGCGGCGTCGACCGCCCACTCGTCATCAACCACCCCAGCGCCCCCCTGCAGTGCAGCATGACCTACGTCCCGGTCGAGGAAACCGACTGGACTCCCGCAAGCGCTCTGGCCGCGCTGGTCGATGCCGATGTCGAGGCCGATTGGCGCGACACCTTCCCTGGCTTCACCCTGAGCTCTAAGGGCACCACCGCCTATCAAAGCGGCCAGGCGCTCATCTATGAGGCCACCAGCACCGACTCGCCCATGGGCATACCGCTCACCATCGTGCATACCGAAACTGTCGCCGGTGAACTCGGCTATACGCTGGACTGCCTGTTTGACACCAGCCAGGCCGAACAGGCCCGCCCCATCGTCGATTTCATCATCGCCAACTTCTCCACCAGCGCCGAGGCCGAGCCGCTGCTGCCCGGGCAATAGCCCTTCCCATATTGAAGGGGCGGCACCCGCATGCCATATCAGGACGCAACCGGCATATGCCGATTGCGACAAGGAGTTGAGCCATGCCGATGGAAGCCACCGAAATCGAGCGTCGGATCAAGGCCGCCATTCCCGACGCCAATATCGAGATCCGCGATCTGGCCGGCGATGGCGATCACTGGGCCGCCACCGTGATTTCCGAGCAGTTCCGCGGCAAGTCCCGCGTCCAGCAGCACCAGCTGGTCTATGCAGCGCTGCAGCCCGATATGGGCGGCGCCCTGCATGCCCTGGCGCTGCAGACCAGCGTGCCGGACTAACCGGCGCCATGTCGCTGCGCGAGTCGCTCGACCTGATCCGCATGGTCAAGCCCGAGGCCGGCACCACCGCCCTCGACCACGAAATCATGGCCGAACGCGCCTCCTCCCTGGGAGCCGCCGAGCAGCATGTCGTCAAGGCGATCGCCGCCCTGGCGGCAAGCTCGGGCGACACTGCCGCATTGCAGCAGGCCCGCAATGCCGTCTGGGCCTATTTCGTGCAGCGCGAACTGATCGGCTTCCGCAAGCACAATGACGTGATACAGGAATTGAACATTCCGCCCCAAGTCCTTGCCGGGCTTGGCGCCATAGAAAAACGGCCATGAGCGTGACCGCATGAGCCGCGCCGTAATCTTCGATATCGATGGCGTGCTCATCAATGGCATGCATGCGCGCCCCGAACTGTCGCGCCGCTGGGACGCCACCCTGCTGGATGATATGGGCGTCGACCCCTTGCGGTTCACCGAGGAATTCATCTTCGACGTCTTCGTAAAAAAGGTCAGCATCGGCCAGCTCGACCTGATCACAGCCTTGCAGCGCTACCTGCCCGCGCTTGGCTTCAAGGGTTCGCCCATGGTTTTCCATCACTATTGGCTGACCCGCGACAGCGTGCTCAACGAGCCGCTGCTCGCCCTGATCCGCATCCTGCAGCAGCGCGATGACGTCAGGCTCTATATCGCCACCAATCAGGAACATCTGCGCGCCACCTGGCTGTGGAGCCATCTCGGCCTCAGCAATCTCTTCGAAGACATCTTCTATTCCGCCCGTATCGGCATTCGCAAACCCGAGCCTGGCTTCTTCGATTTCGTCGACCGGCACATCGGCCCGCAGGCCGAGCCACCCCTCTTCTTCGATGACACGCCCAAGGTCATCGACGGCGCGCGGCGGGCCGGTTGGGAGGCGGTATTGTTCAACACCGTCGATGACGCCACCAGCCATCCCTGGATCGCCCAGCGCCTGTAATCGCAACCCTTCCGGAGCCCTCATGCAGCTGCCTGTCATGCTGATCGCCGCCACCTTCGGTCTCGCCGCCACACCCGCTCTGGCGCAGCAGGCCCAGTGTATCCAGAACGACACCCATCTGGTCATCGCCCAGCAGCGCAGCGATGAGGCCGGCACCGATTTCATCATCCGCCCGCCGGCCAGGGGCAAGATTGCCTGTCGCTACGAGCAGCACGACGGCGACATCCTGATCGGCAGCCCCGATGACCCGCTCTGGTACGAGGCTCTGTCGGGCAACTATCTCATACTGACCCGCTCGACCGGGCCGCAGGGCGACCTGGTGATCTATGATCTGGCCACCGACCCATCGACGCCGCTGCTCGACCTGCCGGCCGCGGATGACCTCACCATAGGCGAGGCCGAGATCACCTTCTGGGAACGCACCATTGCGGGCACCGCAGCGAACTGCCCGCAATATGCCGAACATCAGGGCTATGGCTTTGGTTCGGTCATCGTCGAGCAGCGCATCTTCGACATCACCACCGGCCAGGTCAGATCCACCGGCGCGAGCCGTTGCAGCAATACCCAATAGCATCTCGCCAAGGGGCAGCATTGCCGGCCATGCAGGCCCGACACCTCGACAGCGCCGCAGTCCTGTCCTATCTAGAGGCAACAGCAACCGGGTCTTGACCCCGGCCATTGAAAGGTTTCACCCATGACCGACATCAACGCTTTCATCGACGACAAGGTGAAGAACAACGACGTCTTCCTGTTCATGAAGGGCTCGCCGGACTTTCCGCAATGCGGCTTTTCCGGCCAGGTCGTCCAGATCCTGAGCTATCTCGGCGTCGACTATGGCAGCGCCAATGTGCTTGAAAGCGCCGAACTGCGCGACGGCATCAAGGCCTATACCAACTGGCCCACCATTCCCCAGCTCTATGTGAAGGGCGAATTCGTCGGTGGCGCCGATATCGTGCGCGAAATGTTCCAGGCCGGCGAATTGCAGGCCCATATGGAAGCCGCCGGCATCACGGTCAAGCAGACCGCCTGATTGCTGCCGATTTCCCAGCATGCGCGCCGGACCTTGGTCCGGCTCTTTTGTTTGTCAGCATCGCCGCATCACCGGCATTGATGGACGCCATTCGGTTTTGTCGCTTTGCCAGCCCCCGAACCGGGCGTAAACAAGGTGAGACTCCCGCCGGATAAGCATCATGACCGCCTCTGCCTTGCGCCCCGCCGTGCCGCTCCTGGTGCTGATCATCGTCGGCTGCATCATTGCCGCCATCGGCAATGGCGTGCGCACCAGTTTCGGCCTGTTCACCCTGCCCATGACCGCCGATCTCGGCCTCAGTCGCGAGGGCTGGGGCATGGCCATGGCCATCCAGAACCTGGCCTGGGGCGTGGCCCAGCCTTTCGCCGGCGCCTATGCCGATCGCGTCGGCACCGGGCGCACCATCGCCCTGGGCTCCGCCATCTATGCGCTGGGCGTATTCGGCATGGCCTTTTCCCCCGATGCCGGCATCATGACCCTGACGGCCGGCGTGGTCACCGGCACCGGCATCGCCATCTGCTCGTTCAGCGTGGTAATGGCCGCCTTTGGTCGCTCGGTGCCGGTCGAAAAGCGCTCGATGATTTTCGGCGTCGCCACTGCCGCCTCCTCCTTCGGCCAGTTCGCCTTTGCCCCGATCAGCCAGGGCTTCATCAATGCCTTCGGCTGGCAAACCGCCTTGCTCTATCTGGCCATGGCGCTGCTGCTGATCATCCCGCTGAGCTTTGCCCTGCGCGGCCGCACCGAAAACCCCGTCGGCCAGGCCGACCTGCCCTTCATGCAGACGCTGGCCCAGGCCTGGGGCCACGGCTCCTATCGCCTGCTGGTCATCGGCTTTTTCGTCTGCGGCTTCCACCTCGCCTTCATCAATGTGCACATGCCCGCCTATCTGGTGCAGTGCGGCCTGTCGCCTGCAGTCGGCAGCTGGGCCATTGCCGTCATCGGCCTGTTCAATATTGTCGGCTCGCTGCTGGCCGGCTATCTGGGCGGGCGCCTGCCCAAGCAATTGCTGCTGGCGGCCATCTACTTCTCCCGCGCCGTGGCCATTGGCCTCTTCCTGATCTTCCCCGTCAGCGAACTCACCGCCTATACCTTTGCCGCCGCCATGGGCGTGCTGTGGCTTTCCACCGTGCCGCTGACGGCGGGCCTTGTGGGCATGTTCTTTGGCGCCCGCTATCTCGGCATGCTCTATGGCATCGCCTTTTTCAGCCATCAGCTGGGCTCCTTTGTCGGCGTCTGGCTGGGTGGTTTTGTCTTTGACCTTACCGGCTCATACAGCCTTGTCTGGTATCTCGGCATCATGCTGGGCCTGGCCTCGGCGGCCCTGCACCTGCCCATCAATGAGCGCGCCGCACCGCGCTTCACCCTCAAAGCGGCCTGATCATCATCCATCGTTCAGCGACGATAAAGCCTTGCCAAAGCCGGTTGAGGGGTTCATTGTTTGCCCTCATTTCCAGCGCCGGCAGCTCTGCGGCGGCTTTTCCCTGAGATTCTTCCATGTCTGACCATTTCACGCGGGTTCTCTCGCGCCCCGAATTCATTGCCCTCATGGCGGCTTTGATGGCCCTCAATGCTTTGGCCATCGACGTCATGCTCCCCGCTTTGCCCTATATGGGGGAGGCCCTGGGCGTCTCCAGCGAGAACGAGCGGCAATTCGTCATTTCCGCCTATATGATCGGCATGGGTGTGGCCCAGCTGGCCTTCGGACCGTTGACCGACCGTTTCGGCCGCCGAGGCCCCCTGCTGGCCGGCATGGGCATCTATATCATTGCCGCGATTACGGCAGTTTTCGCCCCCAGCTTCGGCGCCCTGATTGCCCTTCGCGTCGTCCAGGGCATGGGCGCTGCCAGCGTCCGGGTCATTTCCACGGCAGTGATCCGGGACCGGTATGAGGGCCGCGCCATGGCCGAGGTCATGTCGCTGGTCTTCATGGTATTCATGGCCATCCCCATCATCGCCCCCGGCATCGGCCAGGTCATCCTGCTGGTCGGCGACTGGCACAATATCTTCATCTTCATGGGCCTGCTGGCTGCCGCCTTCTGGCTGTGGACCTTCATCCGCCTGCCCGAAACGCTGCCGGTGGCGGAGCGCCGCCCGCTCAGCTTCAAGTCGGTCTTCGATGGCTTCGTCATCGTCTGCACCAACCGTGCGGCCTTTTCCTATGGTCTGGCTGGCACCTTTCTGTTTGGCGCCCTGTTCGGCTTCATCAGCTCCAGCCAGCAGATCTATGTCGATATCTATGGCCTGGGCGTCTACTTCCCGGTCGCCTTCGCTGCCATGGCCGGACTGATGGGCGTCTCGTCCTTTACCAATTCAAAGATCGTGCGCCGCTTCGGCATGCGTCGCCTGTCGCATGGCGCCATGCTGGTCTTTACCGGGGTCAGCGCCATCTGGCTGACCCTGGCCATCATCGGCTTCCTGCCGCTCTGGCTGTTCTTCTCGCTGCTTGCCGTCATCATGTTCAGCTTCGGCTGGTCGGCCTCCAACATGAACTCGCTCTCCATGGAGCCGCTGGGCGCCGTGGCCGGCACGGCTGCTGCCGTGTTTGGCTTCATCCAGACCGTCGGTGGGGCGCTGATCGGCGGCTATGTCGGCCAGCTGTTCAATGGCACGACCATTCCGGTCGCCGCGGGCTATGTCTCCATGGGCCTGCTGGCCCTGGTCTTCATTCTTATCGCCGAGCGGGGCAAACTGTTCGGCGTGGGTGAAAAATACGCGCATGGAGACGATGCGGCTGCCGCCGCCGTCCACTAATCCGTGTCGGGGCGCGCCAGCGCCCCGATATCGCTCCGGTCGTGATAGACGTGATCGACGAGGCCCCAGGCGCGTGCCTGCTCGGGCGTCATGAAATTGTCCCGCTCCAGCGCCGCCTCCACTTCCTCGTAAGTCCGACCGCAATGCTTGGCATAAAGCCCGTGCATCCGGCGTTTCAGCCGTTCGCTCTCGGCGGCATGCAGCATGATATCGGTGACCTTGCCCTGATAGCCGCCGCTCGGCTGGTGCAGCATGATCGAGGCATTGGGCAGGCAGACCCGGCTGCCTGGCGCGCCAGCCATCAGCAGGAATGAGCCGGCCGACATGGCCATGCCCATGCACAGCGTGCCCACCGGCGCCTTGATGAACTGCATCGTGTCATACATGGCCAGCGCCGCCGTCACCACGCCGCCGGGCGAATTGATATAGAGCGAGATTTCCTTGCCCGGATTTTCCGCTTCCAGGAACAGCAGCTGGGCGCAGACCAGCGAGGCCATATTGTCCTCGATCTCGCCATTGACGAAGATGATCCGCTCGCGCAGCAGCCGCGAATAGATATCAAAGCTCCGCTCGCCCCGGCTCGATTGTTCCACCACCATAGGGACGAGTTGCATCATGTCGCGCATTGGCGAACCTCCGTTC
>CAXBHD010000160.1:0-7562 GCA_963975335.1 uncultured Devosia sp.
GGTCGACGCCGAAATGGCTCATGAAGCGGCGGTCTTCGCTGGCGATGAAGGCGGCCGGCACATAATAGGGCAGTTCGCGATAGGTGACGGCTTCGCCACCGGTCTGGCCGCGATTGGACAGCAGGGTACCGTCGGCTGCCAGGATGCGGATATTGGGCGGGCGATCGGGAATGGCCCAGGTATTGGACGAGGGCAGCTGGGCGCCATAATAGACAACGATGCCGATCACGGCGATGCCGCCCCAGAGCGCGGCGACAAAGCCCCACCAGAGCACGCCCATGAGAAAGCCACCGGAACGCGACTTGCGCGGCTTTTTGGCCCGCGCCTTGCCGCGCCGCGGGGGCTTGCCGCCCCCCTTGCCGCCGCTGCCTGAACTACCGCCATTGCCGCCGACCGGCCGCTCATCCAGGCTGAAACCGCCGGTGGACTTGCCCGAGGACAGGCCCATGACGGGCTCGACCCGCCCGCCCTTGGCGGCAGCGGTGGAACGGGGCTGGCTCGGCTTTTTGGGCTGAGCGCCAACGCGGTCATCGGCGGAAATGCGAAAATCCATCAAGCGAACCCAAAGAAGTGCCGTTGGCCGCTTCTACCCGGTTCCGCGCCAATGGGAAACCAGGGGTGAGCAGTTCCCGCCGAGCAATTGCGACCGACTCGTGCCCGGCACCCGTCAGGGCGCAGACCACGCGGTCGCGGCCAAGCTTGTCTCGGAAAAATGTGGCTGGTTTATGGGGCGCCGTGCCGGAGCCGCGCGCCTGTGGCGCGGCGGCCACAGGCAATGCGGCCCGGGCTGGGTCAGGCGTAGCGCGCGAGGCTGAGGTCGTGGGTATCGATCTCGGGCTCAAGGCCGCTGATCTGGTCGGCCAGCACGCGGGCCGAGCCGCAGGCCATGGTCCAGCCCAGCGTGCCATGGCCGGTATTGAGATGGAAATTGGTGTAGCGCGTGGGCCCCACGACCGGGGTACCATCGGGGGTCATCGGCCGCAGACCGGTCCAGAAGCTGGCGCGGCTGACATCGCCGGCGGCGCCATAGAGATCGGTCACCACATGTTCGAGCGTCTGGCGGCGGCGGGCATGCAGGGTGGTGTCGAAGCCGGCAATCTCGGCCATGCCGCCGACGCGGATGCGATCGCCCAGCCGGGTGACCGCCACCTTGTAGCTTTCGTCGAGCACGGTCGAGACCGGGGCAATGGCCGCATCCACGATCGGCACGGTGATCGAATAGCCCTTGACCGGATAGACCGGCAGGTCGAGGCCGAGCGGCTTGACCAAAGCGGGGGTGAAGCTGCCCAGCGCGCCGACAAAAATGTCGGCCTCCAGCTCGCCGAGCGAGCTGCGCACGGCCCGCACCGTGTTGCCTTCGGTGACGAGGCCCTCAATGGTCACGCCAAAGCGGAAATCGACGCCCAGCTGGCGGGCCATCTCGGCCAGCTTGGTGGTGAAGACATAGCAATCGCCGGTTTCGTCATGCGGCAGCCGCAGGCCGCCGGCAATGCGCTCGCGCGCATTGGCCAGGCCCGGCTCGGCCGCAATGCAGCCGGCCGCATCGAGCACTTCAAAGGCCACGCCGTCAGCGGCCAGCACTTCGGTATCCTTATAGGCGCCATCGACCTGCTTGGCCGAGCGGAACAGCTGCAGCGTGCCCTGGCTGCGGTGATCATATGCGATGCCGGTATCGGCGCGCAGGGCCTTGAGCTGGTCGCGGCTATATTCGGCCAGCCGCACCATGCGCGACTTGTTGATCTGGTAGCGCGCCAGCGTGCAGTTGCGCAGGATGGCCAGGCACCAGCGAATGGTCTTGAGGTCGAGTTGGGGCTGCACGATCAGCGGCGCATGCTGCATGAACAGCCATTTGAGCGCCTTGCGTGGCACGCCCGGCGCGGCCCAGGGCGATGAATAGCCCGGGGAGATCTGTCCGGCATTGGCAAAGCTGGTTTCGAGGGCCACCGCCGTCTCGCGTTCCAGCACGCTCACCTGATGGCCGGCCTTGGCCAGATAATAGGCCGTGGTCACCCCGATCACGCCGCCGCCCAGAACGATCACCCGCATGCCAGTCCCCCGCCTTGGCGGGCCTGCCGACCCGTCATCAAGCCTTAATTCTGGCGCAGAAGCGGGGAAATGTCCTTCGCTTTGTTGATCGAAAATTGCAAGACTGCCATGCGAACGCATGATCGTGCGGCTATTGTGCAGAAAGTTGTTGAGGATGGATCGGATCGACCAAGCCATAGTCGCCCAGTTGCGCCGCGATGGCAGGATCAGCAATGCGAGCCTGGCCAATGCGGTGGGCCTGTCGCCCTCGGCCTGTTTGCGGCGGATGCGCGAGCTCGAGGCCAGCGGCGTGATCCGCGGCTATACCGCCATTGTCGACGAGCCGACGCAGGGCGAGAGCATCGTGGCCATTGTGCAGATCACGCTGGAGCGCCAGACCGATGACGTGCTGCGCCGTTTCGAGCAGGCTTTGCGCGGCTGTGCCGAGGTGCGCGAATGCTATCTGATGGCGGGCCTGACCGATTATCTGGTACGGGTGGAGGCCTCGAGCGTGGCCGATTACGAGCGGCTGCATACCGAAGTGCTGTCGCGCCTGCCCAGCGTCACCCGCATCCAGTCCAGCTTTGCCATTCGCAATGTATTGCGGCCGGTGCGGCAGTGAGGCCGGCGGCCCTGCCTGGCCTTCTGCTGGCCCTCGCGCTGGGCTGCCTCGTGCCGGCGGCGCAGGCCGATGACCAGGCGCTGCTTGAGCAGGCGCTGGCGACGGCACGGGCGCAGGCGGAACGGGCATTGCCAGCGCTCGATGGCAGCGCGTTTGGCGTCGATCTTGCCGCCTATGGCGCCGCGCTGCATGGCGAAGCGTTTGCCAGCGCCGTCTGGGGCGGGCCAACCCGGCTCGACCTGCAGATCCGCCGCGAAGCGACGGGATCATGCAGCCGCTATGCCGCCTTCGTGCGCCTGCCGCCGGAAAATGGCGTGGTGTTGCTGGTGCTCTGTCCGCAGTTTTTCACGCCCGGGGCCGACGACCTGCGCGTGCTGACCATCCTGCATGAAATGGTCCATGTCGTGGCCGGACGCGACGAGTGCCAGGCCATGGCGCTCGCCGCGCAGATCGAGCAGCTGGCCACCGGCGTGGTGACGCCGGTCGATGCCTATTGGGCGGCCAGCCAGTGCGCGCAGTCGCCCTATTCCCTGCCCTGACACAGGCCTGTCATTTGCTTGTTCGATAGTTGTCGAAATAGCGATGAGTCCCGTCATGCTTGAAGCCATTGCCCGCCAGCTGGAAGCCCTGGGTAATCCCAGGAGGCTGGCGGCCTATCGCCGCCTGGTCCGGGCCGGGCCAAACGGCCTGCCAGTAGGCGGGCTGCAGGCCGATCTGGGCATTCCGGCCTCGACCCTGTCGCATCACCTGCACCGGCTGGTGGCGGTCGACCTGGTCAGTCAGGAACGGCAGGGCACCCAGCTAATCTGCCGCGCCAATTTTTCGGCGATGGAGGGGCTGGTGGCCTTTCTGTCCAGCGAGTGCTGCGCCGACCTCAAGGCCGGGACGGCCGCCTAGCGCTTCATTTGATCCCTATTTCCATTTTTCTGGCAGCACCGAAATGACCATGACCGCGCCGCGGGCACCTGCCTGGCTGATCTGGGGCCTGGGTATGACCCAGGTCATTGGCTATGGTACGCTCTACTATAGTTTTGGCCCCCTGGCGCCGCATCTGGCGGCCAGCTTTGGCTGGCCCGAAGCGGCCCTGTTCGGGGCACTGGCCGCCTCGCTGCTGCTGAGCGGGGCCGTCGCGCCCTGGGCCGGCAGGCTGGCCGACCGCCATGGCGCCGGCCCGATGATGGGGCTGGGTTCGCTGGCAGCGGCTGTGGCGCTGGTGCTCTGTGCGCTGGCCCCCAATGGCCCCTTCTTTGTCGGGGCGCTGCTCGCCATCGAACTGGCGGCGGCCTTCGTGCTCTACCCTTTGGCCTTTGCCGCGCTGGCGCAGATTGCCGGTGCCGCGGCGCAGCGCCAGATCGTGCATCTGACGCTGATTGCCGGCTTTGCCTCGACACTATTCTGGCCGCTGACCACTTTTCTGGTCGGCGAACTGGGCTGGCGCGGCACCTATCTGGTCTTTGCCGGGCTCAATCTGGCGGCCTGCTTGCCTGTGCATCTGGCCATGGCGCGCCATGTGCGGCAGAGCCGGGCCGCCGGGCGGGTTCCTGCCACGGCCCTGGGTGTCGCCCGGCCCGAACAGGTCCGCCTGCTGGTCTGGCTCATGCTGGCGGGCTTTGCGCTGACCGGTGTGCTGGCCTCATCGGTGACCATCCACATGGTGGGCCTGCTGGCCGGATTGGGTGTCGGCTCGGCCGGCGTCGCCGTGGCGGCTCTGTTCGGGCCGGCCCAGGTTGCCAGCCGCCTGATCAATATGGGCTGGGGCGCGGCCTTGCCGCAGCCCTGGCTGGCGGTGATCGCCGCCGGTCTGATGCCACTCGGCGCGCTGGTGCTGGTGCTGAGCGCGCCTTCGCCGCTGGGCGCCATGGCTTTTGCCGTGCTGTTCGGGCTCGGCTCGGGTCTCTTCAGCATTGTCGGCGGCACGCTGCCGCTGACACTATTCGGCACCGCAGGCTATGGCCAGCGCCTGGGGCTGATCAATGCCGGCCGGCAACTGGCCTCGGCACTGGCGCCCTTTGCCTTCTCGCTGCTCGCGACGCTGCTGGGCACGGGCTCGGCCATCCTGGCAGCGGCGGGTGCGGGCATCCTGGCCGTCATCGCCTTTGCCGGCATTGGCTGGCTGACCCGGGCGGCTAGCGCCAGCCCAGTGCCGGCGCCACAAGCGTCAGAATGCTCTCGATGACATGGGCGTTGTAGGCGACGCCAAGCTGGTTGGGCACGGTGAGCAGCAGGGTATCGGCCTCGGCAATGGCCTCATCCTCGGCGAGAAGCTTGATCAGCGTTTCGGGTTCGGCGGTATAACCGCGGCCGAAGACGGCGCGCTTTTCCGGCTCGATATAGCCGAACTGGTCCTGTTCGGGGCGGCCGCGGCCGAAATAGGCGCGGTCCATGTCATTGACCAGGGCAAAGATCGAGCGGCTGACCGAAACGCGCGGCTCGTGCGCATGGCCGGCCTCCTTCCAGGCGTCCCGAAACGCGCGGATCTGCTCGGCCTGCTGGATATGGAAGGGCTTGCCGCTCTCATCGAATTTGAGCGTCGAGCTCTGCAGGTTCATGCCCAGCTTGGCCGCCCAGATGGCGGTGTCATTGGTGGCCGAGCCCCACCAGATGCGTTCCCTCAGGCCCGGTGCATGCGGCTCGAGCCGCAGCAGGCCCGGCGGATTGGGGAACATGGGGCTCGGATTGGGCTCGGCAAAGCCCTCGCCCCGCAACACGTCGAGCAGGACCTCGGTATGGCCGCGGGCCATGTCGGCGTCGGTCTGGCCCTCGGCGGGGACATAGCCGAAATAGCGATAGCCCTCGATCACCTGTTCGGGCGAGCCGCGGCTGATGCCCAGCTGCAGCCGGCCCCCGGCGATGAGATCGGCGGCGCCGGCATCCTCGGCCATGTAGAGCGGGTTTTCATAGCGCATGTCGATGACGGCGGTGCCGATCTCGATTTTCCTGGTCTTGGCGCCGATGGCGGCCAGCAGCGGAAAGGGCGAGGCCAGCTGGCGGGCGAAATGATGCACGCGGAAATAGGCGCCGTCGGCCCCCAGTTCCTCGGCCGCCACGGCCAGGTCGATGGACTGCAGCAGGGCATCGCCGGCCGAGCGGGTGCCCGATTGCGGCGAAGGCGACCAATGGCCGAAGGAGAGGAAGCCGATATTTTTCATGAAAGATGCCTCAAATCTGTGAGCCGGGCGTCAGTGGTTTGCCAGACTGGCAAATGGGACTGAAGCCGCGCAGGACAAAGGGTTTTTGCTTGAACGCATTGATCACGGCGGCGAACAGTCCTGCAAGAAGCCACAAATTTGTGTCCGTCGACCGATGTCGCCCTTTAATGCTGGACTTTTAACAGCGCTGCGGGCTGACTCAGTCTGTGGCTAGGTGAGCTTTGGTGTATCAGATGGACTGACGGTCCGTGCTGCGCGGATCGATGACAAAGCGATCGCGGTAGATATCGCCCTGCCGCGCGGCCTGCCGCCAGGGGCGCGCTTTGCTCAAGGCGATGGCATATCGCGCATCGTCGTGGTCGATCCGGCCCAAGGTAATGCCCGGCTCAGCTCGCCCTGCGGCACATGCTTGAATGTGGCCATCGGGCCCGATGAACCGGCTGGGCAAGGCGGCCGCGCACTGAGCGGGAGTGGCCAGAGACAACCAGATATTATTGGTTGCTGCGTGCGCTTGCGCCAAGATGCCGAATATTGGGTCCTCCGCATAGGCCGAGAGCAGGACGCAATCGACGTCAAGCCGGGCATATTCGGCGAACAGTTCGGGAAATTGGATCTCTATGCAGAGGGCGCAACCAAATCGGAGGCCGTCTATATCCACTACCACTGGCTCGGTTCCTGGGCTGTACCAGTCGGTGATCTCTGTGTGGGAACACAGGCGCTTGTCATAGCGGGTGGTGATTGTACCGGCCGGGGAGATCACATAGAGGCTGTTATGGGGTCGGTGGGGCGCAGTCAGCCGATGACTGCATCCGAGAACAACCCAGAGCTCGAGTTCATATGCGAGAGCACGAATAGTGCTCAGTTCACGCTCGATTGCAGACCAGTCCACGTGGGACCAATTCCTGATCTGCGCCTTGGCGTAGCCCGAAAGCGCTGCCTCGGGATAGTGCACGAGCCGCGCGCCCGCTGCTTTGGCATCCGCCATGAGCTGGCGGATGTGCTGGCCATTGTCGGCGATATTGGCGGTAATCAGGCTTTGGGCGGTGGCGACTGTCAGTGACGCCACGCGCCTGGCTCCTCGTTCAGACGTCCAGATTGCTCACGCTGAGCGCATTGTCCTGGATGAATTCGCGGCGCGGCTCGACCAGATCGCCCATCAGGGCGGTAAAGATCTGGTCGGCCTCGTCGGTCTGGTTGACCTCGACCTTGAGCAGGGTGCGCGCATTGGGATCGAGCGTGGTTTCCCAGAGTTGGGAGGCGTTCATCTCGCCCAGACCCTTGTAGCGCTGCAGGCTCACGCCCTTGCGACCGGCATCGGTGACGGTCTTGAAGAGGCTTGCCGGCCCGAAGATCTGGGTGGTTTCGTCCTTGCGCGTCAGCGTCGGCACGCCGCCATAGATCTCGTCGAGCCGGGCGGCCAGCTGGCGCAGCTTGCGCGCATCGGCGCTTTGCAGCAGGGCCTTGTCGAGCTGGTGGGTTTCGGCGACGCCGCGCACGGTGCGCGAAAAGGCCAGGCCTTCTTCATCGGTGATGACGCCGGACCAGCCGCGCTCGAGCTCGTCGGAAATGCGGTCGAGCCGATTGGCGACGCGTTCCATGGTCTTGTCTATGCGGGCGGGGTCGCTGAGGCCTTCGGGGTCGAGCCCGCCGACAATGGCGGCCTGTTCGACCAGGCTGCGATTATAGCGGGTATTGAGATTGTCGATGGCTTTGACGATATCGCGCGCCTGCTGGAGGATGCTCATCAGGTCGGCGCCGGCATGCTC
>CAXBHD010000161.1:0-7552 GCA_963975335.1 uncultured Devosia sp.
CCGTCGCCGCCCGCTTTGGCCGCGACCGCATCGACGCCAGCCAGCCCATTCTGTCCTCATGGTCGCAGCTGATCGACTATTGCAACAGCCAGATGGCCTATCAGAGCATCGAGCAGTTCCGCATTCTCTTCCTCGACAAGAAGAACCGTCTCATTGCCGACGAGGTGCAGCAGACCGGAACGGTCGATCACACGCCGGTCTATCCGCGCGAAGTGATCCGCCGCTCGCTCGAACTCTCGGCCACCGCCATCATCCTGGTGCACAATCACCCCTCGGGTGACCCTGCCCCATCCTCGGCCGATGTGCGCATGACCAGGGAAATCCACGATATTGCCAAGCCGCTCGGCATTGCCCTGCACGATCACATCATCATCGGCAAGGCCGGCCACGCCTCGCTGCGCAGCCTCAAGCTAATCTGAGCTCTCGCCGGTCGAAGCCGGCAGGGTCGACGTGCCACGCAGCCGGTCAACCAGTTGCCGCCCCGCGCGGAATGCCGATTTCAGCTGCCGGTTGGCCTTGATGCGTGCCCTGGTCTTCTGAAACGCCTGATGCGCGGCAACGACCAGCGCCCCCTGCCAGGTAAGGCCGATATAATGCTGCTGCAACGGCGTCTGCACATTGCACCAGTGCCGCTTTTCGTCGGTAAAGCCGCTGCCCATGTCAAAGACGGCAATGCCGGCATCAAACACCGTCTGCATGACCCGCAACAGGCATTGCTTGCCCGGCGACCCCGTCTGGATCGTCGGATCATCGCTCATCGACGAGATCAGGCAGAACATCCGATCCTGGTGCACGACATTGTAGCGCACCGCGACTATCTCGCCATTGAGCGATAGCACATGCAGGCGCACATCAACGCCCGAACCAGCCACGGCCAGGCGCTGGTAGAAGCCGATCAGTCGATCCTCAACGAAGGTATCGCGGATGCCCATGGCCTTGAACCGGGCAGAACGCTGACGGAACATGGCGTCGATGATTGCAGCGGCATCGCTGCCATTGCCGACCTCCTTGAAGTCGACCTGCCCCATGGCATCGAGCCGGTCGCCCTGCTGGCGGTCATGCTTGCGGCGGGATTTGCTGCGCTGCAGCCGGTCGCATTCCGCCCAGCTGGCATATTCGGAGCGATAGAGCGTCTCGACGGCAAGCGAGCTGCCCAATTCGTCAAACAGGCCCGCATGCCCGCCCACCATGCTCGGAATGGAGCGCAGATAGACCACATCCCCACCGCTCAGGCTTCCCGTCATGGCCGCCCACAAGGCCTTGCGTCCGGTCGCTCCAAGCTCTGCCAGCCGGTCATAATCGGCGACGGGGGCATAGCACCCCGCATTGGCGCCGGGAAACCAGGTCAGGATCGGCATGAAATGCACGCGCTTGCGGTGCAGGGGCAACAGCGCCACCGCCGCGCCATCGACATGCCCCACGACATAGCGCTGGTCTTCCTTGGCAATGCCGCGTTGGGCAATCCAGGCGCGGATGAAATCAAAACTCTGGCCGGGCGACTCGATCGCTTTGGCGGTCAGGCTTCGCCAGATCGCCTCGACCGCACCAATATCCTGGCTGACGGTGACGCTGATCTCCCATGCTGGGCCAAGGGCGGGCGCCAGCGCACCCGCCGGAGCGGCGGGCAGCGATATTGACAGGTCCAGCGCTGGTGCAGCGGTTTCAGTCATGCCCGCCACTGTGCCGCGCGCCGGTAAACCAGAGCTGAACCCGGCCGGACCAAGTCACGCTTCTGTGATCAGGGTTAATCGCGGCTTACCGTCAGCCGAAATTGGCCAGGGCCGGAAAAGTCTCGAGAAACCAGAAGGACAGGCGGGTGAAATTGCCCGTCAGGAACAGCACGCCGGTGATCACCAGCAGCACGCCCATAAGGCGCTCGACGGTATGCAGGTGTCGCTTGAAGCCCTGAAAGAAGGCCAGAAATGGCCCCACGGCGATGCCGGCCAGGAAGAAGGGCACGCCCAGCCCCAGCGAATAGATCCCCAACAGCCCCGCGCCCTCCCAGGCCGTGCCCCTGCTCGCCGCCACCGACAGCACCGCCGCCAGTACCGGCCCGATGCAGGGCGTCCAGCCAATGGCAAAGGCCAGGCCCAGCAGGAACCCGCCCAGCGGCCCACTCGCAACGCCGGGCCCATGATGCCGCATCTGCCGGTCGAGCAGCCCGATCCGGTAGACGCCGATGAAATGCAGGCCCATGGCGATGATCAACAACCCCGCCACCGGTGTCAGCACCGGCAATGCCTGGCGGAAGACCTGGCCAAAGGCCGTGGCCGTCGCGCCCAGCGTGACAAAGACCACGCCGAAGCCGAGGATGAAGAACAGCGAGGTAAAGGCCACGCGCCGCTGCAGCGTCCCCGCACTTGTCCCCTCATCGCGCAGCTGATCAAAGCTCGCCCCGCTCATATAGGTGAGATAGGGCGGCACCAGCGGCAGCACACAGGGCGACAGAAAGCTCAGCACGCCCGCGCCGAATACCAGTGGCAGAGAAAATTCCACGCTGTCACGCTCCAGATTGCGCCGCAGTTCTACCTGCTCGGCGAGCCAACGCAATGCACCTGCTGTCGCATCGCCGGTTTGTGAACTTCATGGCGGCGGCCCGAGTGAGCCCGATTGCCCTTCGGGCAACGCGGACGGCAGGGGGCTGCGTCGCACCGCGCCCGGCTGTCCCGGAACTGGGCATTCCGCCGCCAATCGCAATGTTAAATTTACCCTTGGAATATAAGATGGTGCGAATGATTGCATTGGAGATTGACGAATGAACTTGGCAAATCTGAGCCTTGCGGCTCGCATATATGGTGCCTTCGGCGCCTTGGTGGCCTTGCTCGGCCTGGTGGGCATTGTGGGCTATAATGGCGTACGCACCACTGCCGGTCTGTTCGACAGCTACCGTTCTGCGGCCCGACAGACCATGGAAATCCACGACTATGTGTCCGACGTGTCGGGCATGCGCCTTGCCTTGGTCGAATATCTGGTCGACCCGACCGCTGACAAGGCCGCCGAAGTGGTTGACTGGGTAAAGGATGTGGGCACCACGGACGCCGACGGCCTGGCCTTCTTCACCGCCTTCCCCGAAGAACTGGAGGCCATAGCCACCGTAACCGAGGAATCCGCGCTCTATCTGGAAGACTTCGAGAAGCTTTTGGCCGCGCGGGCAGCCGGCGACACCGCCACGGCTACGGCCCTGGTCAACGAAATGAGCGCTTTCGGTCCGCAAATGGCCGAAATCTATACCGGCATGGCTGACCGCGCCGAGGCCAGGCAGAACGCGCTCGGGCCCCAGGCAACCGCCACCGCCCAGTTCCAGGAAATGTTTGTGCTGGCCATCAGCGGCATCGGCGTCATTGCCGGTCTGCTTGCCGCCTATTTCACCGGGCGCTGGCTGTCGGGCGCCATCAAGCGCATGACCGGGGCCATGCAGAGCCTGGCCGGCGGCGATATCGACATGGAAATCACCGGCACCGAGCCGACCCACGAGCTGGGCCAGATGGCCCGGGCGCTGCAGGTATTCCAGACCAATGCCCATGCCGTCCGGGCCGCCGACGCCGAAAAGGATTCCCGCTCGGCCATGACGGCGTCGCGCGCCAAGATGATGGAGAATTTCCAGCTGGCCTTTGATAGCGTCATCGATGCCACCGCTGCCGGCGACTTCACCCGCCGCATCGACGCCAGGTTCAACGATGCCGACATCGACCGCATCTCGGCCAATTTCAACGCCATGCTGGAATCCACCAATGCCGCGCTGAGCGAAGCCGGTCGGGTGCTGGGCGCGCTGGCCAATGCCGACCTGTCCGAGCGCATGGAAGGCACCTATCAGGGCGCCTTTGCCGATCTGCAGAACGATACCAATGCCGTCGCCGACAAGCTGGGCGACATCGTCTCCCAGCTGCGTGAAACCTCCAATGCGCTCAAGCTGGCCACCGGCGAGATCCTGGCCGGCGCCAATGATCTCAGCGAACGCACCACCAAGCAGGCCGCCACCATCGAGGAAACCTCGGCGGCCATGGAACAGCTCGCCAATACGGTGACCCGCAATGCCCAGCGCGCCAGCGAAGCCAGCGACAATGCCAACCAGATCGCCAAAGTGGCCGAAGAAGGCGGCGCCGTGATGATGGAAGCGACGCAGGCTATGGAGAAGATCACCGTCTCCTCGTCCAAGATCTCCAACATTATCGGCCTGATCGACGATATTGCCTTCCAGACCAACCTGCTGGCGCTCAATGCGTCGGTCGAGGCAGCTCGCGCCGGTGACGCCGGCAAGGGCTTTGCCGTGGTTGCCGTGGAAGTGCGCCGTCTGGCCCAGTCGGCTGCCAGTGCCTCCTCCGAGGTCAAGGTGCTGATCGACCAGAGCGCAGTCGAAGTGCATGGCGGCACCACGCTGGTGGCCAGCGCCGCGGCCAAGCTCGACACCATGCTCAGCAGCGTGCGGTCCAATACCAGCCTGATGGATGGCATTGCCCGTGACAGCAAGGAGCAGGCCAATGGCATCCAGGAGGTCACCATTGCGGTGCGCCAGATGGACGAAATGACCCAGCACAATGCGGCGCTGGTCGAGGAAATGAACGCCGCCATCGAGCAGACCGAAAGCCAGGCCTCCAAGGTCGACGGCATTGTCGAGATCTTCAACGTTGGCAAGACCGGCAATACCGCTGCCCGCCCCGCCGCCCCGGCGGCCAAGCCACAAAGCACCGGCGCCCGCGGCCTGCAGGCCCGCGTCAAGTCGGCCATGGGCAGCTATCTCTCCGCCGGCAATGCAGCGATCGCCAAGGACTGGAACGAGTTCTAGCAGCCAGACCGGCAGCCTGGCAGGCGCGCATCGGCGCCCTGCCGGGCTGCAGCCTCTCCCCGACCCGTGCCTGGACCCCTCTGGCACTGCCCGGTCCCCCTACTCCCCTTTTCGACTGCCCCCTCCGCGCCGCCACTTGTCCGCAGAAAAGCGCGCTCATATGGTTGCAGTCGCCACTCCACGCTGGCTATGGTACGAAACTGTACATTCCAGCGCGGCTGACTTCGCTGCCAGAGGTCGGTCATGCCCCTGTTTTACTTCGACTACGATAATGGCGAAGGATCGGGCCTGGCGCGTGACGCCGTCGGCAGCGATCTGGTGGATATCGGCGCGGCCGTCCTCGAAGCATCCCATACCATGGCCGAGCTGGCCGCCGATGCGCTGCCCGGCTGTCATGAACGGCTGCTGGCCATTGTGGTGCGCGACGACCTGGGCGCCGCCAAGGCTCGCCTCTCGCTTGCCTTCCGCGCCGAACTGCTTGGCTGATGGTCAATGTTCGATTTGGTACCAATCGTTCGCAACTCTAACTTTGCTGTGTTAAGCTAGGGCACTGTCTGTACGGATGACCGGGCGCGGATGGCTAGGAGTGATGGAGCTCTTGCCCCTATGGGAGAGCGCCATTGGACCAGCATGTGCCGCCCTTCCGCAATCATTTGTTAGGCGCCCTCAGCCCGTCGGACCGGCTTCTGCTGGGACCGCTGGAGCCTGTTGACTTGCCGCTCCGCTGCACGCTCGAGCTGCCCGATACCCCGATAGACGCCGTCTATTTCATCGAACAGGGCGTCGCCTCGGTCGTGTCGCAGACTGCCGGTCGTCGCGAGATCGAAGTTGGCCTGATCGGGCCCGAGGGCATGAGCGGCATTTCCTTGCTCGGCGCCGATGATCGGTCCCCGTTCGAAACCTTTATGCAGGTCGAAGGCAGCGGCTTCCGCATGCCGGCCGGGCAATTGGTCACGGCCATGGGCCAGAGCGACACGCTCAACCGTGCCTTGATGCGCTATGCCCGGGCCTTCCATATTCAGGTTGCCGCCACTTCCGTGTCCAATGGCTATGCCAAGCTTGAACAGCGCCTGGCGCGCTGGCTGCTGATGGTGGCTGACCGGGTGGGGGATTCCTTCCACATCACCCATGCCTTTCTGGCCACCATGCTGGCAGTCCGCCGAGCGGGAGTGACCCTTGCCCTGCAGGTGCTGGAAGGTCGCGGCCTGATCCGCTCCAGCCGTGGCAATGTGATCATCCTGAACCGGGCCGGCCTCATTGCCGCATCCAACGGCGCCTATGGCCTGGCCGAACGCGAGCAGACGCGCCTGCTGGAAGCCCGCGAGTCCTGACCACGACATAGCCCCGGCTGGCGCCCGCCACCGGCGCGCTAGCGGGCGTGGCTGAGCGTGTGATAGGCGCCCTCGACAATGGCGATATGGGCTCGCATCGCCCGCTCCGCGCCCTGCTGGTCGCCCTGCAGAATGGCCTCGACGACCAGGTCATGCTCCTCATGCGATCGGCGCAACCGCTGCAGCACGGCAAATTGCGCCCGCCGGAACGGCTGCAGCCGCTGCCTTGTCGCCCGGGTAATCTCGCTCAGATATTGATTATGCGCCCCGTCATAAATGGTGCTGTGAAACACGTCATTGGCCTCGCTATATCCCGCCGCGTCACCCGCCCGCACCAGGGCCGCCATCTGGTCATGCTGGCGCTCGAGGCCGTCGCGCTCGCCGGCGCTCATGGCCACGGCGCTGAGCCCGGCGCAGAGCGCCTCGAGATAACCCATCACCTCGAACATGCCGGCCAGCTTGGCATCATCCGGCTTGGCCACCAGCGCCTGGGCATGCGGCTTCTGGTCGATCAGCCCGCTGGCCGCCAGCAGCCGCAGGGCCTCGCGCACCGGCGTGCGGGACACGGCAAAGGCGGTCGCCAGACTGGTCTCGTCCAGCGCCGTGCCCGGTGCCAGCTCGCCGCAGATGATCCGCTCGGCCAGCTTGCGTCTGATATCCTCAGCCGAGGTGCGCGTAATGGTCTGATGCACGTCCCAATACCCTGTCAGGCGGGCACCGGCATCATGCTCACATGTGCCGCCGCCACACGCCAGCTGCCATCCTGCTTGATCCAGGTCTGCATCTGCCGACCTATTTGCCCCGGAAAGTCGGGCCGGTGAAACAGCGTGGCGGCCGTTGCGGTGGCATCCCCATAGCTGGTGATCACCAAACCCTCAAGCCGCCGGACGAATGGGCGCTGCACCGCCCGAAACGCTCGGATCGCCTCGATGCCATACTGGATTTCGGCCACGCCATAGCGCACCGTCTCGGGCGCCGCCACGAACATGGCGTCAAGCGTGGCCCCGTCATTGGCCAGCAGGGCCGCTTCATAGCGCTCAAAGGCGGCCCGCACTTCGGCGACAATGTCGGGGTCATTGATGATCATGGCCGCTGCGCCTGCAGGCGATCGCGCAACCGCGCCAGAAAGGGAATGGTCGCAAACTGGTCCGGCCGCACCTTGTCCCACTCCACCCCCATCGGCCGCCGCAGGACATTGCCGGTTTCGATCAGCTCGGTCTCAGTGGCGACAAAGTCGAGCGGGCTGTCATGGCTCTCGATGACGATGCTGTCGTCAGCCACCAGCTGCAGCGAATGCACACTGGTGGCCATCGGTGTCGTGGCGCTGACAATGCCCAGTTCGCGAAAAATGGCGGTTTCGAGATCGGCAAAGCCAGCCCCCTTGCCGGTCCGCCCCCCTGCCCGGCTGACGGCCACCGACCCCACCACGCAGAAGTCG
>CAXBHD010000162.1:0-7535 GCA_963975335.1 uncultured Devosia sp.
GCAGAGGGCGCGAACGACTTTGAGGTCGTGGCTGATGAAGAGGTAGCTGAGGCCCTTTTCATCCTGCAGCTTGCGCAGCAGGTCGATGATCTGGGCCTGGACCGACAGGTCGAGCGCCGAGGTCGGCTCGTCGAGCAGGATGAATTCGGGCTCGAGCGCAATGGCCCGCGCGATGGCGATGCGCTGGCGCTGGCCGCCGGAAAATTCATGCGGAAAGCGGTTGAGGATGGTGTCGGGCATGCCCGCATCGATTAGGGCCTGGCGGACGCGATCGCCGCGCTCGGCGCGATTGACGCCGATCTGGTTGACGATGAGCCCTTCCTCGATGATCTGGCGGATCGACATGCGCGGGTTGAGGCTGGCAAAGGGATCCTGGAAGACGATCTGCATGCGGCTGCGCAGGGGCCGCATGGCCGTGCGGTCCTTATTGTGGATCGGCTCGCCGTCGAAGAAGATCTGCCCGCCCTGATTGCCGATCAGCCGGATCAGGGCCTGACCGAAGGTGGTCTTGCCCGAGCCGGATTCCCCGACAATGCCGAGCGTTTCGTGGCGCATCAGCTTGATGTCGAGATTGTCGACGGCCTTGAGTTCGAAAAAGTCCGGCTTGAAAAAGCCGCCGCGCTTGAGGGTGAAGCTGACCTTGACTTCCTTGCCCTCCAGCACGGTCTCATGGGCGCCCTCGGCCAGCGGCAGGGCCGTGCCCTTGGGCTCGGAGGCGAGCAGGTGGCGGGTATAGGCATGCTGCGGGTTGGCAAAGAGCGCCTCGGTGGCATTGTGCTCCTGCACCCTTCCGTTCTGCATCACATAGACATATTCGCTGAACTGGCGGACGATGGTCAGGTCATGGGTGATCAGGATCACCGCCATGCCGTATTTGTCCTTGAGGTCCTTGATCAGATTGAGGATCTGGGCCTGTACGGTGACGTCGAGTGCGGTAGTCGGCTCATCGGCAATCAGCACGTCGGGACGGTTGGCTAGGGCCATGGCAATCATCACGCGCTGCCGCTGCCCGCCGGAAAGCTGGTGCGGATAATTGTTGAGCCGCGCCCTGGGCTCGGGAATCTGCACTTCCTCGAGCAGCGCCTCGGCCTTGGTCATGGCCTCCTTGCGGCTCATGCGGTTGTGCAGGTGCAGCACCTCGCAGAGCTGCTGGCCGATCGTATAGACCGGGTTGAGCGAGCTCATCGGCTCCTGGAAGATCATGGCCACGTCATTGCCGCGCAGCTTGCGCATGTCGCGATCGCCCATGGTGACGATGTTCTTCCCCGAAAGAGTGATCTGCGTCTCGGGCAGGATGGTGGCCCGCTTGGTCAAGAGCTTCATCAGCGTGCGGGCGGTCACCGACTTGCCCGAGCCACTTTCGCCGACCAGGGCAATAGTCTCGCCTTTATGCAGCTGGAAGGAAACGTCGCGCACGGCGTTGACCGTGCCGCCTTCGACCTTGAAGTCGACCCCGATATTGCGGGCGTCGAGGATCAGTTCGCGGCCGTGGCTGCCCAGATCGTGGCGGGTATCGGAGACAGGCGTGTGGCTTGGTTCGTTCATGAGCCTGCTCCTCAATAGGGGTCGATGGCGTCGCGCAGACCGTCGCCCAGCGCGTTGAAGGCGAAGACGGTGACGAGCACGAAGATGACGGGACTGAGGATCCAGGGATAGGAGCCGATGACCGAGAAGGTACCGGTATCCTGCAGCATCAGTCCCCAGGAAATCAGCGGTGGCTTCACGGCAAAGCCGAGGAAACCCAGGAAGCTCTCGAGCAGCACCACCGAAGGAATGGCCAGGGTGATGGAGACGATGATGTGGCTGAGCACGTTAGGCAGGATGTGGCGCGTGATGATGCGGCTGTCGGTGGCGCCAACGGCAATGGCAGCGCGGACATAATCGACCCGCGCCAGCGACAGGGTCTTGGAGCGCACTTCCCGGCTGAGCTGTGCCCAGCCCAGCACGGCCATGACGAAGATCACAAAGCTGAGAAAGACATTGGATGGTGCCGTCACCGGGATCAGCGAGGTCAGCGCCAGATAGAGCGGCAGTTGCGGGAAGGCGAGCACGAAATCGACGAAGCGTTGCACCCAGCTGTCCAGCCGGCCACCAATATAGCCCGAGGTGATCCCGACGAGGGTGCCAACAATGGTCGTCAGCGTCACCACGGCCAGGGCGATCATCAGCGAAATGCGCGAACCGATAATGCCGCGCGAGAGGATGTCGCGGCCGAACTTGTCAGTTCCCAGCAGCTGGATGGGCCTGCCGTCCGTGGCGCCGAAGAAGTGGATATTGGCGGGGATGAACCAGAACAGCGTGTAATCATGGCCCGTGACGAAGAAACCGGTAGGGGTGGGGTCGTCCTTGATCAGGCCGGTCAGCGGCTGGAAGGTGACCGGGTCGAATTCGCCGGTATCGCCGATGGGATAGACATAGGGGATGAGGCTGAAATTGCCTTCCGGGTCCTCGAAGGCAATGACGTCGGGTGGGGCAAAGGGCAGGTTGGCCTGCTTGGGGTCCATCGGGGCGAAGAAGTCGGCGAAAACAGAGACAAACAGCATCAGGACGACAAGGATCAGCCCGATCATGCCCATGGGCGAGCGCTTGAAGCGGCGCCAGACCAGAATGGCATAGGTTTCATTGCCGCTGCCGAAGCGGGTCAGCACCGGCGATGGCGCGACATCGGCCTCTTCGGCAGGTGTCGGCAAGGGGCCGCCGCTGATGTCGGTAGGCAGGGGAATGGACGAGTGGGTGTCGATCTTGGTCATTCGGTGCCTCCGCTCAGGCGGACGCGGGGATCGAGGGCGACCAGCAGCATGTCTGAAATGATATTGCCGATGATCAGGGTGACGGCCAGGACCAGCATGAAGGTGGCGGTGACGAAGACGTCGCCGACGCCCATGGAGCCAACAATGGCCGGGCCGACGGTAGCGAGGCCAAAGACGATGGCGACCTCGATTTCCCCGGTCAGCATATAGGGCAGCACGACGCCCTGATAGGCGACCAGCGGATGGAGCGCATTGGGCACGGCGTGCTTCATGATGACCGCCGATTCCGGCAGGCCCTTGGCCCGCGCGGTCTCGACATATTGGCTATTGAGCACGTCCAGAAGGTTGGCTCGCATCACGCGCATATTGTAGGCGAGGCCGCCAAAGGTCGCGATGAAGATGACCGGCCAGATATGCTGGAGCAGGTTGACGAATTTGTCCCAACTCCAGGGTGCGCCGCCATATCGGGCGGAAAAGAACATGCCGACTTCCGAGACATTGAGCCGGAAGACAAGGAAATAGAGGATGATGATGGCCAGCAGGAAGCGGGGGATGGTCATGCCCAGAAAGGAAATGACACCCAGTGTCGTATCGACCCAGCTATATTGACGGGTGGCGGCGACGATGCCCAGACCAATGCCCAGCACCGAAGCCAGGACATGGCAGACCAGCGCCAGGGCGATGGTGGCGGGCAGGCGCTCGGCCACGACATTGCCCACGGGCTTGTTGTAATAGAGCGAGTGGCCAAAATCGAAGCGGGTCACGATGCCGGTGATCCAGCGGAAATACTGGATGACCATGGGATCGTTGAGGCCATTGGCTTCACGGTAGCGTTCAGCCTGGATCTCGGCCTGCTCGAAAGTTGCTCCCCCCTGATTGACGGCCATGGCCCGGATATAGTCGCCATAATCTCCTGGAGGCGCCTGGATAATGGCAAAGGTCACCACGCTCAGCAGCAAGAGCAGGGGGATGGCGCCGAGGACGCGCATGGTCAGAAATCGAAGCATGGCCGCAAGCCTTTCGTTTCGTGGGCAGGGGGATGACTCCCCCTGCCAAGGTTCAGGACGACGTCAGGTCACATTGGGCCGGCAGAGCCGGGGGCGCCGGGCAGCATTTCTGGATGCAGCTCGTAGTCACCCTGGGCGTCGGCGGGAACGAAAACACGCTCGCGGATGATGTTGTCTTCGGCCCAGTTGAACATGAAGATCGGGGCGCCTTCGGGGATATTGGCGAAGCGCTTGTTGACGATCAGCGCGCCCGGATATTGCGTCAGACCCACCGAATAGACGTTCTCGGTGAAGATGCGCTGATACTGCTTCATCAGGTCGGCACGCTCGGCATTGTCACTGGTGGCAATGAAAGCGTTGACGGTGTCGACCAGCTCCTGCTCGAAGGGCAGCAGGTCCAGTGTGCCATCCGTTCCGGCCTTGTGGAAGGGATGGGTGCGCGGACCGGTTGGGGCAAGGGCTGTCGTGCCCTGGACCACCGAGACCATTTCGGAGCCCTGGCGTTCCACTGTCCAGTCGAACTGACCTGATTGGGCCATATCGTCACGGGCGGTGCCTGCCTGGAAGTTGGCGATGACACGGATGCCGAGTGGCTCCATCTGGGCAATCACGCCTTCGGCCAGATTGGTATCGGTGCCGTAATCGGTATTGGCGAGCAGGGTGATTTCGACGTCGCCGCCGCCATCGGGCAGATTGCGGATGCCATTGCCGTCAGTATCGGCAAGACCGAGACCATCAAGCAGGGCGTTGGCCGCGTCGATATCGTAGGGGTAATAGACCGTCGAGGCCTTGTCGTAATAGGTCGTGCCGGCATAGAGGCCGCCGGGATAGATGGCGGTGAACGGGCCGCGCACCAGGGACTCGCCAAGGCGCTGGCGATCGGTAGCGATCGAGATGGCCTTGCGGAAGTCGAGGTTGCGATTGAGTTCGCGAATGGCCTGTTCGCGGGCGTCAGGTTCGCCCCAGCCATTGCCCGACAGGTTCATGCGCAGGGCATAGCCGATGGTACGGGCACCGAACTGCAGGCGGGCCGGTGCGGTGTCTTCCGCCGAGCGGCGCAGGGCTTCGACATAGCTTTCGGCCTGTTCGAGGTTGGAAAAGTCGCCCGAACCGGCCACTGCCTGCACGTCACGATCAGCCCAGGTGCTGAGGCGATAATGCAGCTCGTTGAGATAGGGCAGCTGGTTGCCGGCCTCGTCGACCTTCCAGTAATAGGGGTTGCGGCGCATGGCGATGATGTCGTCAGGGCGGTACTCGACAGGAACCCAGGCGCCCATGACCGGCATGTTCATATATTCGGGCGGGAAGGCGTTCTTGTAGTCGTCATAGCTGTTGTCAGCGTTGTATTTGGGATGTTCAGGCTTGAGGATATGGCTCGGTCCCGGGCAGAACGAGTCATAGGCCATGGCATAGAGATATTGCGTGGGGAACGCTTCCTTGAAGGTCCACTTGATGGTGTAGGCGTCGATGGCTTCAAGCGTGGTGTCGACGCCAAAGCGCTCCGGCGTACCGGTGCCCGATGGCACGGCGCTGACATTGGGATCCTGGACATGGTCATCCCAGTAGAACATCACGTCTTCGGAATCGAAGGGGTCGCCATCGGACCATCTGGCGCCTTCGATCAGGTGCATGGTCAGTTCGTGGCCGTCTTCGGACCATTCCCAGCTCTTGGCCAGGTTGGGCATGGGCTCGAGCTCGTCGGCCTTGACCATGAACAGTGGTCCCGTGCGGGTCAGGCATTCGGACAGGCCGATATCGATGCCGCCCCAGCCCTGCGACTGGCCGGCGATATAGTTCCAGCCCTCTGGCCGACCGCCGATCACGTGGCGCATGGTATCGCCATAGACGCCCAAGCCATCGGGCATGTTGGCTGTCTTGTAGACCAGTGGCTCCTTGGGCAGGCGCTCGGCGACAGGCGGCAGCGTACCGGCGTCGACATATTTCGAGGTGACCCAGTCAGGCTCGTGATATTCGGGCAGCGCCTTGTATTCCATGATCTCGGAAATACTGACGAAGTTTGGCTCGCTCTGGGCCGCAAATGCGGGCGGGTCAGGCAGCTCACCCGTCAGCTCCTGGGCCTGCAGCGTCAGCAGAGATACGCCCAGCATCAATCCGGCCCCACCAAGGGCCATTGCGTGTTTTCTCATAAAACCTCCCATGGCAGCGGGTCGGCATTGATTGCCCGCGTCGGCCACTCCCTGCCGACTTGATCCCGTGCTCAGAGCAAAATCGTACGCCTTGCCATGAACGATACAATCCGGAATGATAGAGACTTATTCCGGTTTTCTAAGAAAAGGGCGGTTAAGTATGGCTGCTGAGAATGGGCATGCTGCGCCAGCGCCACGCGAGCGTGCGCCCCGTCCGACGCCGCGCCCCGACCGCAGCTTTTACGCATCGGGCAAGGCCTTCGGCCGCTTCGGGATCCGCTCGTTTGCGCCCCAGATCATGCCCTATGCCCATACGCATGGGCATATCGAGTTCAACTGGCTGACCCAGGGCAGCATGGATTATGTGTTTGACGGCGGCCCGGTCAGCCTGGGGGCCGGGCGGCTGGGGCGTCAGCTCAATATCTATCTGCCCATGGATGCGTTTCTCGAAATGCCGCAACTGGGCCGCCTGACCGAGACATTGATGGGCGGCGGCGTCATCCAGCTCAACCCCGATTGCATCGGGCTGGAAACCCTGGATCGCTGGCATCAGGACTATCGCAGCGGCAATGCCCTGCGCAGCGAGATCGTGCGGGCCGAGATCGGCACGATGTTTCGTCGCCCCGCCATTACCGGCTGGGACACGCTGCTGCTACCCTGGGTGGAAGGCGCGGGTTCGCGCACCAGAACCGGTTCGCCCGTGCGCTATGTGGTGCGCATGGTGCGCCATATCGTGGAGAACATTGCCGAGCCCCTCAGTGCCGAGAGCATAGCCGACGTGGTGGGGCTACACCCCAACTATGCGACCAACCTCTTCACCAAGGTCATGCATATCTCGGTGCAGAAATTCGTTACCCGGATGCGGTTGATCCGTGCCCGATCGCTGCTGTTTGACGGGAGCCTGTCGATTGCCAATGTGGCGTATCAATCCGGCTTTGTCAGCCAGACCCAGTTCTATGCCCATTTCCGCAAGTCCTATGGCATGACCCCGAGCCAGATGCGCAAGGATACGATCGAGGGCTAGGTCAGCACGTAGCGGTGGGTGCCATAGGCGTCGGCCATCGGCTCAAAGCCCAGGCGAGCATAGAAGGCGAAAGCAGCCTCTGGGGCATTGGTGTTGAGATAATCAAAATGGGTCGCCGCATCTTGCTGGATGGCCTCGATCAACTGCCGCCCTATGCCATGCTGCCGGTACTGTTCAGCGACGTAGAGGTGGCGGACGCGGCCGGCGCGCGGATAGGGGTCATAGGGGTCAACATTGCGCCCACAGGTCGCCACCAGCGTGTCGCCGTCCCACGCCCCGTACATGACCTCGCCGCGGCGCGCAAAGACATTGGCGCCGCTATGCCAGTTCTCGGCAAAAAAGCGCAGCATCTGGTGCCCCCCCGCCAGGCTTTCGGCCAGCAAGGGCACAAAGCCAGGGGTGTCGGGGGTCACCAGCGCAATTTTGACCACGCTTAGGTGTTGAACTTGAAGAGCATCACGTCACCGTCCTTGACGACATATTCCTTGCCTTCGTCGCGCGCCTTGCCGGCTTCCTTGGCGGCCACTTCACCGCCCAAGGCGACGAAGTCGTCATAGGCAATGGTCTGGGCGCGGATGAAACCGCGCTCGAAGTCGGAGTGAATGAC
>CAXBHD010000163.1:0-7505 GCA_963975335.1 uncultured Devosia sp.
CCGGTCTGGGCCAGTTCGAACAGATAGCCATTGACCGCGTCCTTGGCCAGAATGGTCTGCGCCTCAATTGCCAGCTCCTTGCGCTTGGCCTCGTCCGTCGTGCCATTGAGGGTCTCGATCAGCGCCTGGAAGTCCGGGTTGTCATAGCCGAAGTAGTAGTTCGGGTTGGCGTAGTTGCCAATGTCGAAGGGCTCGACATGGCTGATAATGGTCAGGTCATAGTCCTTGTTGGTATAGACATCCTCGATCCACTGCGCCCATTCCACATTGATCAGCTCAAGCGTAATGCCCACCTCGGCAAACTGGCTGGCAATGATCTGCCCGGAAGTGCGCGCATAGCCCACCGGCGGCAGTTTCAGCGTGGCGCTGAAGCCATCGGCAAAGCCGGCTTCCGCCAGCAGCGCCTTGGCGGCCGCGACATCATGCGGATAGGTGCCGGTCAGGTCGACATAATAGGGATTGTGCGGCGCAAAGGGCGCCCCGATCGCCACGCCATAGCCATAGGTGGCGCCATCGATAATGGCCTGCCGGTCGATGGCATGGGCCATGGCCTGGCGCACTTTGAGATTGTCGAAGGGCGGCTTGGCATTATTGGTGGTCAGGATCGTTTCGCCCTCCGTCGTGCCCACCAGCACCTTGAATTGCGGATTGCTCTCGAACACCGCCAGCGCCTCGGGTGCGAAATTATTGGTCCCGTCAATGTCGCCGGCCAGCAGCGCATTGGTCATGATCGCCGTGTCGCCGATAAACAGATAGGTCGCCTTGGTCAGCGCCACAGGCTCGCCCCAATAGGGCTGGTAGGCCTCCAGCACGACGCGGCTGCCCTTGTCCCACTGCACGAAGGCGAAGGGTCCGGTGCCGATCGGCTCGCTGCCATTGTTCTCGGCGCTTTCTGGCGCCACGATCACGGCATCGCCGCGGCCCAGATCGAACAGGAAGCGGCCCACCACATGGTCCAGGGTCATTTCCACCGTCAGCGGATCGATCACCGTCACGCTCTGGATCGGCGTATAGAGATCCTTGTGCGCATTGAGGCTGTCCTCAGCCAGGATGCGGTCAAAGGTGAATTTGACGTCGTCGGCGTCGAAACTGCTGCCGTCATGGAAGGTCACGCCATCCTGCAGCGTGAACCGATAGGTCAGCCCGTCTTCCGAGATCGTCCAGGCACTGGCGAGGCCCGGCTGCACGGCGCCATTCTGGTCCACCCGCGTCAGGCCCTCGAACACGTTCTGATAGACAACGATGTCGATGGCTTCGGCCGCCCCGGCAGTGGGGTCCAGCGCCGGCGGCTCCAGCGCCACGCCGATGCGGATTTCGCTCTGCTGGGCCATGGCCAGGCCGGTCAGTGCACTGGTTACGGCGACGGCGAGCCCGATTGCCTGCAACGTCTTGTTCATCGGCTAGCTCCTCATGCGGCGACAGTGTCGCCATCGATCCCGTTACCGGCCTGCATTACAGGTGCCAACCTGCAGGACCATCATGTCGAGATCATGCCGCGGCGTGAGGCCCCGGCTCCCATGGCGCACCATATAGGGGATCGCCACTAACATGGCAGCATGCCCCCTTGTTATACTTTCCTACGATCGCCCAGTCTTGTAGCAAGAATGACCGGAATAAGGCCCACCAACACGATAACCAGTGCGGGCAGGGCTGCCTGGGCGAAAAGTCCGACATTTGCCCGCGCATAGACCAGCGTCGCCAGCGTGTCGACGCCCAGCGGTCGCAGCAGCAGCGTTGCCGGCAATTCCTTGACGATCTCGACAAAGACCAGCGTGCCCGCACTCAGGATCGCCGGCATCAGCGTCGGCAGGTCGATGCGCAGCAGCAGGCCCACGCCGCGGACACCCAGCACCCGCCCGGCATCCAGCATGGTGTCGCCCCGCTTCTTCATTGCCGCGTCCAGCGTCGAATGGCTCACCGCCAGAAACCTGATGGCATAGACATAAAGCAGCGCCGCCATCGATCCGCTCAGGATCAGCCCCGGTCGCCAGTCGGCCAGCGCCATGGTCATCCGGTTGAACCACAGATCCGCTTGGCCCAGCGGCTGCAGCAGGCCCAGCGCCAGCACCGTGCCGGGAATGGCATAACCCAGCGTCGCCAGCCGGATCGCCCCGCGGCCCGTGCTGCTGCTGCGCTGCGCCAGCTTTGCCGCCACCAGCCCCACCACCACGGTGATCACGGCGCCCAGGCTGGCCAGGGTCAGTGTCGGGATCAGCGCATTGACCGTCATGCTCACCGTCTCGGGCAGCACCATGCGAAATGCCAGATAGGTCAATTGTCCGACCGGAATGCCAAAGCCCGCGGTCAGCAGGGTCAGGCACAGCCCAAACGTCGCCCAGCGGCGCAGGCCGTCCAGCCTCTCGCGCGCCGGTGGCACCCGGCTGTCGCGCCGCGCCAGGTAGACCCGGTCGCGCCGTGCCCGCTGTTCGGCGGCAATCAGCAGCCCGATCACCAGCACCACGGTCACCGCCAGCTGCGCCGCCCCGCCGAAATCGGAACGGTTGATCCAGGTCGAATAGATGATGGCGGTAATGGCATTGATGCCGAAATACTGCACCGCCCCCAGGTCATTGACCACTTCCATCATGGCCAGCGTCACGCCCACCACCAACGCCGGTCGTGACAGCGGCAGCGTCACCGTGAAAAACGTCCGCATGCCGCCCGCGCCCAGCGTCCGCGCCGCAATGTTCAGCGACGCCGACTGCATCAGGAAAAACGCCCGGCAGGCGACATAGACATAGGGGTAGAGCACGCTGGAGAGCACCAGGGCCGCGCCCCACTGGCTGCGTATCTCGGGAAACCAGTATTCGCGCAGCGTCGTCGCGCCATTCACCGACCGTAGCGCGCTTTGCAGCGGGCCGGTAAACCCCAGCACCTCGACATAGGCATAGGCGGCCAGATAGGTCGGCACCGCCAGCGGCAATACCAGCGCCCAGTCGAACAGCCGCCGCAGCGGAAATTCGTAATGCGTCACCAGCCAGGCCGCCAGCAGGCCGAGACAGCCGGTTAGCACTCCCACCGAGGCCATCAGCAGGCCGGTTTCGCGCAAAGCCGTCGGCAACATGCTTGCTGCCAGCCCATTGCTGCCCGAGGCGATCGACCCGAACGCCGACCAGCCCAGCCAGACAATGGGCAGCCCCATCAGACCCGCCAGCAAAAGCGGAACGACCGGCGGGGCCCAAGCCCTGCCGGTCTGCTCATCATGGCGATCGCTGATTGTGTGCGAGATGGCGCGGTCTTTCTAGTCCTGCGGACCTTCATTGAAGCGCAGCTCGTCGACCAGTGCGGCGGCGGCGGCTCGGTTGGCGGCCACCTCGGTCAGCGGCACGGACGACGCCTTGAGCTCACCCCAGCTCTGCACCAGTTCGTTGATGGGCGCGCTCGCCACCACCGGGAACTCGTAATTGGTGTCGGCATAGATCGACTGTGCCTCGTCCGACAGCAAAAAGCCAATCAGGGCATTGGCATTGTCGAGATTGGGCGCATGCTTGGCGATGAAGCCGCCGGCCACATTTACCTGGGTGCCATCGGTCTCGGCATTGGGATAGATGATCCGGGCAGCATTGGCCCAGTCCTTCTGTTCCGGCTCGGCCTCGTTATTGAGCATGGCGCCCATGTAATAGGTGTTGACGATCGCCAGGTCGCAGCTGCCGTCGAGGATGTTCTTGACCTGCGCGCGGTCATTGCCGTCGGGGGCAAAGGCCAGGTTGTCGCGCACCTTGGTCAGCCATTCGCGCGCCTTGTCCTCGCCATGCACGGCAATGTAGTGGGCGATCAGGCCGATATTGTAGGCATGGTCGCCCGGGCGGGTGCAGATGCGGCCATCCCATTCTGGGCTGGCAATGTCCTCATAGGTCAGCGCCGTGGCGTCGACCCGGTCCTTGGACACGTAGAAGACGCGGCTGCGCAGCGACAGGGCGGTCCAGTTGGCATCGTCGTCGCGGAAGGCCACGGGCACGCGTGCCTCGAGGTCGGGCGTGGTGATAGGCTGGGTCAGGCCCTGTTCCTCGGCGCCGACCAGATTGCCGATGTCGACCGTCAGCACCACATCGGCGGGCGACAGCTCGCCTTCGGCCGCCAGGCGCTCCAGCAGGCCATCGCCGGCATAGAGTACATTGGCCTTGATGCCGGTCTCGGCGCTGAACTGGTCCAGCAGCGGCTGCAGCAGGCTCTGCTCACGATAGCTGTAGATATTGACTTCCCCGCTCTGGGCAAAAGCCGGGGCAGCAGCGCCGGCCAGTACGACTGAGGTCATTAGGGCAGCCGCAAGGCGCGCGAAATGGGTCATAACTTTCTCCAATGCATAGGGCGAGGTCCTCCTCGAGTGCCGCCTTCTGGCCCATTGTGCTGGATGAGTCAATATTCGCGAATAAAATCAAGGACTTGAACCCTAGAAGCATTCAAAACTAGGTCGGGTTTTTTCAGCAGAATCAGTCGATTAGCTGATTACGGAAGTCAGCTTTTTTTCTGCTGCGACATAGTGGCCGGCGCCCTATTCGGCGATATCGGCCTTGTTCTGACGCTCCACCTGGTCTGCCGGAATCTTGAGCGTGAACAGCATGCCCTGTTCTCCGGCCGGATCCACCGACAGCGAGAAGGCGTTGACCGCCAGCAGCGAGCGCGTCAGCGCCAGACCGACGCTGGAGCGCACCGGCGCCCGCATCTTGCCATCGCGGCCCGGCCCATCGCGGAACACCACAAAGCGTTCGGCCATATCGACCGCATTGACCGAGCTGTCGCGCACATGCACGGCAATGCCGCCATTATCCTCGAGCTGCGCTGATATCACCACGGCCCCGCCATTGGGGCTCTGGTCGATGGCACTGGCCAGAAGGTTCAATACCGCCTGTTCCAGCGACGCGCGATCGGCGATCAGCCGGGGCAGCGATTCCGAAATCGCATTGCGCACGAATACCCTGGCATTGCTGGCCTGCTGCCGGATGCGCAGGATGCAGCCTTCCAGCAACTCGGTCAGGTCGACGCTGGCGCGTTGCGGCAGGTAGCGCCCGTCGCGCAGCCGCGCATAGTCGTCCAGTTCGTCGACCAGAGCGGCAATGTCCTGGCCGGCGGCGCTGATATCGCGGGCATAGCCCAGCAGCTGGGCGCTATCTGCTTGCCCGGCGCTCTCGCCCATCAGGTCGGCAAAGCCGATGATCGAGTTGAGCGGGCGGCGAATGCCGCGGCTGATGCGGCCGAGCAGTGCCGGATCGGCATCGCTGGGTCCGCTCAGGCGGGCAGGGGGCGCCTCGCGGCCGCGCACCAGCCCGAAATAGCCCGTCACCACACCGGCCTGTCCCTGGGCGAACAGGGTCACCTCGGCGCGGCCCACGGCCGCTTGCAGTTTCAGCCAGGGCCGCACGGTTTCGGCAAAACGCGCCGGCCGGTCCAGAAATTCCCGCAGCGCCGCCACATCACTGGATGCGACCAGGCCCGATAGCGGCTTGCCCTCCAGCATGCCCGACTGGCCCAGCAGCGTTGCCGCCTTGGTGGTCAGCCGGCTGATCACGCCGGCGCGCGTCGCCTCGAAAAACCCGTCGCCGCGGATTTCGGCCATGGCCTGGGCAAAGGCATTGACCGCACCTTCATGCCCGGTCCGCACTTCGGTGGTGCTGGCCGACAGCATCAGGGCCGGCCGTCCATGCCAGGAGATCGACTGCAGCCGGGCCGTGACTGGCACCAGCGTGCCATCGCGCTGCACCAGATGGTTGACGGGGCCGGCCTCCTGCCCCTCGGGCCCGGCGGCCGGGAACACCGCGGCCAGCCCGGCCTGGCGCAGCGACTCCACCGAATCATAGCCCACCATTTCGGTGATCGCCCGATTGGCAAACAGCACCTGCTGGTCGCGGAAGACCAGAATGCCCAGCGGCAGACGGTTGAGCACCAGCGTCTCGCCGCCCAGGCTGATCAGCGCGGCGCCGCGCTGTTCCTGCGGCGCTGCCGGCAGCGTTGCCGGGGCGGCCTCGCCGACGCGATCATTGAGAATGCGCGACAGCTCATCGAAATTGTAGCGCGACACGCGCTCCACCACTTCGGGGTCACTCGTGGGGGGCGGCGCGATTTCGGCCAGCGCTGCGCTCAGCCTTTCGGCAGCATCCAGCGGCGCCGCTGCGCCATCATCGGCCGGCGCCGGGGCGTCCAGCCGGCTCAGCTCGGCAATCTCTGCAGTCGCCTCCGTTTCGGCATCCGATGCATCGGCATCTGCATCCTGATCGGCATTGGCATCAGCAATGAAGCCGCGGCCAGTCACCTTGAACAGGCCGGGCGATTGCGGCGCCGTGTCATCGGCTGGTGGCAGCGCGCGCTCATCCAGCGGCCCGGCGACGAAATTGTCATCGGCTTCGGTCAGTGGCGCATAGAGCGCGGTATCGGCCGCCATCCGGTCCACCAGCCGGCTCAGCCGGTTGCTCACCGAATCCGGATCTGCCTCTGGTGTCGACTCATCATGGAGGACGTCGGCCGGGCTCAATCCTTGCATCGGCTCCGTTTCGGCAGCGCGCCAGCTGTCGAGGTCCTGCGCATAGGCGCTATCATCCGCATCGGGGCGCGGCTCCGCTTCGGGCAGGGTCGGCTCGCGGCTCTCGCCCTCTGCCGCACCTGGATCTTCCCCGTCATTGGGCGCGTTCGGGGCGAAAGGGGCATCGCCATCCGGCCGGGCGGCGGTCACGCTGACGGGCACGAAGCTGGCCGTCGCATCGCTGGGGGCTGCGCTGGTGACGGTCGCCTGGCCATCGCTCTGGCTGGCCTCCCTGGCGGCAGCCGCCGCAAATATATCGTCATCTATCGGATCGACGCCCACGATCAGCAAAACGGCGCGGCCATCCTGCCAATGCAGCGGCGTCGTGGCGCATGTGCTTGACGTTGGCTTGTCGCCGGCTAGGAACTGAATGCGCGCCAGGCTCGTCCGGCCGGGCGATCCCAGGCGGATATTGCGCGCTACCTGACCCTTGATCGGCACGGCGGGCGGCGCCAGCTTCAGGCCATGCTTCTTCAGCTTGGCCAGAAACAGGCCGGCCGCACGATTCTGCCAGATCAGGCGCGACCCATCCTCCGACCATAGCCAGGCAGGCCGCTTGTCAGCGTCATGCTGCAGCACGCGCTGTGCCGATGGCGATGTGGTCCAGTCAGCGTCCATGAACTGCCGTCTTCTCCATTCCGGGGCGGGTGGCCGATTGTGCCAATCCGGCACAGTCGTGCCCGGAACCTTAAGCTTTCTTCAATATAGGGCGGGCTGCGCAGGGTCCAGAGCAGCACGCCATTCCATGCCCGGCTTTGCCCGGCATGGTTAAGCCGGGCGCGGTTGCCGGTCTCGCGGCTGTCTTCGGCCCCTCTGATTTCGCTGTCGGATAAATCGCTTGGGAACACCCCAAATGGGTGCTTGTCATCCCCGATTTCTCGCCCTATGTTCCGCCCGCTGTCGGGATGCGGCTTCGCCTCACCCCTAGATAAGCATTTGTGCCGCCTTAGCTCAGTTGGTTAGAGCGCTAGATTGTGGATCTAGAGGTCCT
>CAXBHD010000164.1:0-7486 GCA_963975335.1 uncultured Devosia sp.
CCGGCGCCAATGACCTCAGCGAACGCACGACCAAGCAGGCCGCCACGATCGAGGAGACCTCGGCCACCATGGAGCAGCTGGCCACGACAGTGCTGGCCAATGCCAACAAGGCCCAGGCGGCCAGCCTCAAATCCCAGGATGTTTCCCGCACCGCCGAAGAGGGCGGGCAGGTGATGGACCAGGCAACCGGGGCGATGGAGCGCATCACCTCTTCCAGCGCCAAGATCTCCAACATTATCGGGCTGATCGACGATATTGCCTTCCAGACCAACCTCTTGGCCCTCAATGCCTCGGTGGAAGCGGCGCGGGCCGGCGATGCCGGCAAGGGCTTTGCCGTGGTGGCCGTGGAAGTGCGGCGGCTGGCGCAGTCGGCGGCCTCGGCCTCGGCCGATGTGAAGCTGCTGATCGAGCAGAGCGCGACCGAGGTGGCCGGCGGCTCCAAGCTGGTGGCCGACGCGGCGGGCAAGCTTGAGGCCATTCTGATCGGCATTCGCGAGAATAGCCTCGTCATGGAGGGCATTGCCCGCGACAGCAAGGAGCAGGCCTCGGCCATTGACGAGGTCAATGTGGCGGTGCGGCAGATGGACGAGATGACCCAGCATAATGCGGCGCTGGTGGAACAGACCAATGCGGCCATCGAGCAGACCGAGGGGCAGGCAGGCGAGCTCGACCGCATCGTCGATATCTTCGTGCTCGATGACAGCGGCCGTCCCGCTAGGGTCGAGGCCCCGGCTGCGCCGCGCCAGGGTATCAAGGGGCTGCAGGACAAGGTCAAGCAGGCGGCCAAGGCCTATATCAGCCAGGGCAATGCCGCCGTGGCCCAGGACTGGAACGAGTTCTAGGCCAGGCGCCGCCAATAGCGGATGTCGCCCCGCATCATGACGGGGCGGCATCGAGGCAAGGCGCCGGCTTTGCCCATTGCTGGCAAGCCCTTGAGATCAAGCCGGATTGTGGCGTAAACGAGAGCTCCTTTGTCTCCGCCCGGAGCTCCGCATGTCGCGTACCGATGCCATTCTCAAACGCCTTGCGGCGCTGCATCCCAAGCTGATCGATCTCAGTCTCGACCGGATGCTGCCGCTGCTGGAAGCGCTGGGGCGGCCGCAGGACCGGTTGCCGCCGGTGATCCATGTGGCGGGCACCAATGCCAAGGGCTCGACCATTGCCTATCTGCGGGCCTTTCTCGAGGCGGCGGGCAAGAGCGTGCATGTCTATAATTCACCGCATCTGGTGCGATTCAACGAGCGGATCCGGCTGGGCGGCAGGCTGGTCGACACGCGGCGGCTCAATGCCGTGCTGGAGCGCGTCGAAACGGTCAATGCAGGCCGACCGATCACCTTTTTCGAGGTGACGACGGTGGCCGCCATGGTGCTCTATGCCGAGAGCCAGGCGGACTATCTGCTGCTCGAGACCGGCATGGGCGGTACCTATGACACCACCAATATCGTCGCGCAGCCGCTGGGGGTGATCATCACCCCGGTCGATCTGGACCATCAGAGCTATCTGGGCGACACGATTGCCGAGATCGCGGTGAGCAAGGCGGGCATTCTCAAGCGCGGCAGCAAGGCGGTGATCGGGCTGCAGCAGGAAGAGGGCCGCGCAGTGATCGAGCGGGCGGCACACCGGCTGGGCGTGCGGCCGATCTGGCAGGGCGAGGACTTTCACGGCACCGCGCAGGATGGACGGCTGGTCTTTTCCGACGAGGACGGGCTGCTCGACCTGCCGCCGCCGGCGCTGATCGGGGCGCATCAGTTCGACAATGCGGCGCTGGCCATCGCGGCGAGCCGGCATTTCGGGCTGCCGGTGGACGAGAGCGCGATCGCCCAGGGGCTGCGCAGCGTGGTCTGGCCGGCGCGGATGATGCCGCTACATGGCAAATTGCGCGACCTTTTGGGTCCGGGCGCCGAACTGTGGCTGGATGGCGGGCACAATGTGCATGGCGCCACGGCCCTGGCCAAGGCGATGGCCGAGCTCAACCGGGCGCGCCCGGCGCCGCTGGTGCTGATCATGGGGATGATGAATACGCGCAACCCGGCCGATTTCCTCGCGCCCTTTGCCGGACAGGCCGAGACCGTCTATGCGCTGGGCGTGCCGGGCGAGCCCAATGCACACAAGGCCGATACCATTGCCCGCTCGATCGTCTCGGCGCTGCAGGCCGCCGCGCAGGTGCCCCAGGCGCGGGTGCTGATCTGCGGCTCGCTCTATCTGGCGGGCGATGTGCTGGCCAAGAATGGCACGCCACCCGATTAATACTTCGCCTGGTCGCTGCCGATAAAGGGATCGACCGGGCTGGTGCCGGTAAAGGGGGTGCGGCCCAGCAAAGCCTCGACCACCGCAGCCTGCAGCGCCTCGCTCGCGCCATAGGCATTGATATAGGCGGGCACGCGGGGCGCATCGTAGAGATAATAGGGATAGCCGAAGGAAATCATCAGGCTGGGCACATCGTGCCAGAAGCGGCTCATGCCGCCATGCAGCGAGCCGGTGAGCCCAACCCAATCAAGAAAGATGCGGCTGCGGCCCAAAGTCGTCTCTTCGGCAAACAGATAAAGCACCAGGTCGAAGTCTTTGGGGTTCACATCCATGCCGGGGGTGAAGGTGGTGACGGCAAAGCCCTCCTCCTCAAGCCGCATCGGCACGCTGAGCGGCAGCGGCTCGGGCATGAAGGGCAGGATGACGCCGCCCGAATAGACCAGGACGCGATGATGCTTGCGCGGCGAGAGCGGCAGCAGGTGGTTGACGTCCTTGACCAGGGTGGGCACGCGGGCGGTGACGGCGGCGGCTGTGGCCTGATGCGCCTCGGTGGCGACGACCAGGCGGGCCGAATCGAGGTCGGGGGCCGGGTGGGCCAGGTGCAGGCCCTGGGCGGCCTTGAGGGCGAGGACGCGGGTGACGGCCTCATCAACGCGCTCCTGGCTGAGGCGGCCATCGGCCACGGCCTTGACCAGCCGCATCAGGTCGGCGGTGGGATCGTTGGAAAACAGAATGACGTCGCAGCCGGCAATGATCACTTCGGGCAGGGTCTGGTCGCGCGGGCCCCAATCGCCCAGGCCGGCCATGGAGGTGGCATCGGAGACGATGAGGCCATTGAAGCCGAGTTCGCGGCGCAGCAGATCCTCGTTGAGAATGCGGCTGAGCGAAGCGGGACGATAGGCCTCGGCGCCGCAATCAGGATCGAGGGCGCGGGCATAGGCGGGCAGCGCGATATGGGCTGACATCACGCTCATGACGCCGGCGGCAATGGCCTTGCGATAGAGCCGGCCGAAGCTGGCCTCCCAATCGGGCATGGAGAGCGGATTGACGGTGGTGACCAGATGCTGGTCGCGGTCGTCATAGCCCTCGCCGGGCCAGTGCTTGACCGTGGCGGCAACGCCATTGGCCTGGCGCTCGACCTTGTCGATATCGCTGCCATAGGAGCGGGTGCCGACAATGGCGCTGCGCCAGGCGATGTTGAGATCGATGACCGGGGTGAAGCTCCAGTTGAGCCCCACGGCCGCGGCTTCGCGCGCCATGAGGGTGGAAATGGCCGTGGTGGCCTCGAGATCGTCGACGGCGGCCAGGCCCAGCGGATTGGGCACGCTGGTGCCGAAAGGCAGGCTCATGCGGCTGCCCTCGAGATCGGCGCTGACCAGCATGGGAATGGGGCTGAGGGCGGCCAGTTCGCGGGCCAGATCGAGCTCGACCGCCAGATCGGAAGAATAGATGCGGGTAATGCCGCCGGGCTTGAAGCTGCGCACCAGTTCGGCCGTTTCGGCCGGCGTGCCACGGGCCAGCAGCACGAAGAGCTGGGCCAGCTTGTCGCGCGGCGCGAGCCCGTCGCGGGTGGCATGCACCCAGGCCATGGCGGCATCGTCGAGATGAAACGGGGCGGCGGCGAGATCGAGTGGCGCCATGGGGCGAGCTCCCTGGGTCTTGTTGTTGCCCGCAGACCTAGCAGAAGCGGGCAGCCAGGGAAATCGGCGCGCCCTCTGGCCTGTGCAAACAAAAACGCCGCTGGATCACTCCAGCGGCGTCAAAATCATCGCGGCGCCTGAACAATCAGGCGGCGTGGCCTTCGAGCCACTTGGTGAGGCCTGCCTTGGGCGTGCCGGCACCGATCTTCATGTCGGCGGCTTCGCCGCCCTTGAAGAGGATCATGGTGGGAATGGAGCGGACGCCATATTTGCTGGCGGTACCGGGATTGTCATCGACATTGAGCTTGACGATCTTGACCCGGCCGGCCAGTTCGGTCGACAGCTCGTCGAGCACGGGGGCAATCGCGCGGCACGGCCCGCACCACTCCGCCCAGAAATCCACGAGGACGGGCTCTTTGGAGTTGAGGACTTCCTCGCCGAAATTGGCGTCGGAAACATGAGTAGTCATGGGAATTTGCCTTTTGTTCGAAGCGGCGGTCTGTGTGCGCCCAAAGCTGGTGAGAGTCCAGCGCAGGTACAACGCAGATCACTGCAAGGTGAAGCCTTCAGTGCCCGCCGCAAGCGCGTCTGACGGCAGTTTCATCAACGATTCCAGTGTTGTCCAGAGGATGGCCGCCTGCACGGTCCGTCCGGGGAAGAGCTGACTTGCAACCAATGCATATAATCCGAGCTGAGTAAGGTAGTTTCCCGGCACGGCGCCCGGCTGCCTGGGCACGACCGCGTCGGACTTGTAGTCGATCACCATTACCCCGTGGTCGTCAATCACCAGACGGTCGATACGGCCACTGAGGCGGATGGGTTCACCCTGGCGGCGCATGTTCAGCAAAAAGGGCACTTCGGCCCGGCTGCCCGGACCAAAGATGGCGGCCAGTTCGGGGCGCCGCAAAATGGCGATCGCCTTGGCGGCCAGCCGGGGGTGATCGGCAGGCGAATCAGGCAGCAGCGCGGCCAGCGCCTTGTCGGCAATGGCGGGCCAGAGCGCCGGATCGAGCGTGCCCAGATGCTGCAGCAGAGCGTGCAAGGCAATGCCCTCGCGGCGGGCGGCATCGGCGTCGCGGAGCTGTTCGGCGAGACTGTCGAGGGCGGCGCCGGGCGCCGTGACGGTGCCGGCCAGAGACGGCGAGACCAGGGGAATGGCTCGTGGCTGGGGCAGCGGGGCAAAGACCAGCGGGGCGTGGCCGGCAGGCGCAACGGCCGCTGCGGCACCGACCGGCAGCGGCGCGGTGCGCTCGCGCGGATAGACCAGAGCAGCTTCGGCGCCTTCCGCATCAGGCTGGCTCTGTGCATGCGGACGCAAGGCGGCCTCGATGGCCTCGTACCAGCTGCCTTCGAGCTGCCTGGCCGCATCGGCACCGGGGGTCAGGGCGCCGGTGACATAGAGCTCGTCCTCGGCCCGGGTCATGGCGACATAGAGCTTGCGCCAATATTCGCGCTCGAGATTGTCGTCGGCCTCCTGCTTGATGGGCAGGGTGGCGGCGACATGGTCAGCCGTGCCGGCGGCGTGGATCAGCAGCGGGCCCGGCGCTTCGGCCAGGACATAGACCGGCTTGCCGATCATCTGCTTGCGCTGCCTGGCCGCGGCATCGGCCAGGATGACGATGGGCGCCTCGAGCCCCTTGGCGCCATGCACGGTCATGACGCGCACGCCGGCGCCCGATTCGGGCAGTTCGCGCTTGATGGAGCCCGACCGCTGGCGCATGTCGGCGACAAAGCCCTGTAGCGAGGGCTGGGGCCCCTGCTCGTGGGTGAGGGCGAGTTCGAGCAGCTCGGCCACCACATCATCGACCTCGCCGCCAAAGCGGGTATGGAAGCGGCGCAGCCCGCCCTCGGCATAGAGCACTTCGGTCAGAAATTCGAAGGGGCGCTCGAAGTCGAGCTCGCCACGCCAGCGGGCCAGCCGCGCCGCCGCGTCGACCGAGGCGGGATCGGCATGGGCGGCGAGCGCCTGCCAGAGCGTCTGTCCCCTGGCGCGCGGCTGGGCCAGGGCGAAGAGCGTCTCCTCGTCGATATCAAAGAGCGGCGAGCGCAAAAGGGCGGCCAGCTGCAGATCATCGGCGGGATTGAGCAGCACGTCGCAGAGCGCCAGCAGGTCCATGACGGCGATATGGCTGGTGACGCCGAGGCGGTCGGCGCCGGGGGTGGGCAGGCCGGCGAGACGCAGAGCGCGGATGACTTCCTGAAAGACCGGGCCGCGCGACTGCACCAGGATCAGCACATCGTCGGCGGTGACGGCGCGGCCGCGGCCGGTGAGCGGGCGGCGCTGGTCGATCCAGGCCTTGACCTCGCGGGCAATGCGCTCGGCGACCTGGCGCGGCGCGCTGCGCTCGGTTTCGAGCACGGTCGTGGGCCAGGCGCTGCCGGCGGGGGCATCGGCGGCCTGCTGGATGGGCGGCCAGAGCGTGACCGAACCGCCGCGCATGGTGCGGGCGGTATTGTGATGCAGCTTGTCGGCTTCGAGCAAAGACGCCTGGATGTCGGGACGGTCGGCGACCAGATCCACCGCGGCAAGGATTTCGGGCAGGGTGCGGAAGCTGGTGCGCAGCGGCACCGGCTCGAAGGGCAGTTCGACGAGTTCGGCCTTGGCGGCGAATTCGCGCCCGGTAGCGCCGAAGAGAGCCGGCTCGGCGCCCTGGAAGGAATAGATGGACTGTTTCTGATCGCCCACGGCAAAGAGCGAGCGCGGCCGGGTAACGGCGCCGGCCCCGGCGAAATATTCCTCGGCAATGGCCCGCACGACGCGCCACTGCTCGCCATTGGTGTCCTGGCTTTCATCGACCAGAATATGATCAATGCCGGAATCGAGCTTGTAGCGCACCCAATCGCCCGACTGGTGCTGGAAGAGATCGGCGAGACGCTCCACCAGATCATCGAAATCGAGCAGGGAGCGGGCGCGCTTTTGCGCCTCGTAGCGCTGGCCGACGGCGGCGACGATATCGAGCAAAGCATCGCTGCGCTCGATCAGGCTGGCGGCGCGGCGGGATGCGGCCAGATCGGCCAGGCGCTCGGCCTCGGCGGTCAGCACATCGGCCAGAGCGGGATCGGCACTGCTGACCGCCTTGACGACGAGACGGGCGGGTACGGTTTCGTCCGCCGTGAGGAAGGCGCGCAGCCAGGCGGCGGGTGACGGATTGGCCGGATCGATGGCGGCCAGCTTGTCCTCGAGCTTGCGATTGCCGCCCGAGGGCGGGCAGAGGGCGTAGAGCCTGGCCAGATCGGCCGGGGTGACCAGGCGGTCGGCGATGATGGCCTCGGTAAGCTCGGCCACCGAACGGTCCGCCGCCGCGCCGATCAGGCGGCGCAGATTGGCCTTGGCGCGGGCGGGATCGGCCAGGACCAACTTGAGCTTGCGGCCATCGGCCAAAGCGGCATTGATGGCATTCTTGATCTGCTCGTCGCTGAGGCTGGCAAAGAGGGTTTCGACGGCGCCATCGACGCCCAGACCCTGCGACAGCACGGTTTCGCGGGCGGAAAGCAGCATGGCGCTGCGCTCGTCATCCTCGATGACGGCGAAATCGAAGGGCACGCCGGCTTCGAGCGGGAAGCGGTGCAGCACCGATTCGCAGAAGGCGTGGATGGTG
>CAXBHD010000165.1:0-7462 GCA_963975335.1 uncultured Devosia sp.
CTCGCTCAACCTGCGCGCCTGCATGCGCCAGGTGAAGGACCGGCTGGCCTTCATCAATACCGGCTTTCTCGACCGCACGGGCGATGAAATCCACACCCTGATGGCAGCCGGCCCGGTGGTCAGCAAGGGGGCGATGCGCTCGGCGACCTGGCTTGGGGCCTATGAGAACAACAATGTCGATACCGGCCTTGCCGCCGGCCTGCCCGGGCACGGGCAGATCGGCAAGGGCATGTGGGCCAAGCCCGATGCCCTGGCGGAAATGGTCGATGCCAAAGGCGGCCATCCCAAGGCCGGCGCCAGTACCGCCTGGGTGCCCTCCCCGACCGCAGCGACCCTGCATGCCATGCACTATCATGAGGTCAGCGTCGCCGCTGTGCAGGCAAGCCTGCGGTCGCGCCAGCCGGCATCGATCGACGCCATGCTCGAGCCGCCCCTGCTGGGGGGCACCAATCTGTCCGCCGAGGCGGTGCAGCGCGAGCTCGATAATAATGCGCAGGGCATCCTGGGCTATGTCGTGCGCTGGATCGACCAGGGGATTGGCTGCTCCAAGGTTCCCGATATCGACAATGTGGGCCTGATGGAGGATCGGGCGACGCTGCGCATTTCCGCCCAGCATATCGCCAACTGGCTGCGCCACGGCCTGGTCAGCAAGGACCAGGTACGCCAGGCGATGGCGCGCATGGCGGCCATCGTCGACCGGCAGAATGCCGGCGATGCGGGTTACTCGGCCATGGCAGCCGATCTCGACGGTAATATTGCGTTTCAGACCGCCTGCGCCCTGGTGTTTTCCGGGGCGAGCCAGCCGAACGGCTATACCGAACCGCTGCTGCATGACGGCAGGCGGCGCAAAAAGGCCCAGTTGGCACATGCCTGAGCCAAGAGCGGCCAGCGCGTGGTCACCAAAAACCACGCGTCGCCGGAAATTGCTTTCCAGGTGACGCACGAACCGGGTCTAACGGCACGCAGAAAAGGTGCCTTCAATCTGACTTCCGCCATCGGCATGCCGAGGCGGTCCCTATCCAAGCTGGAGCGTGACTATGTTGAACATCCCCCGCATCGATCTGACTGACGCCGGCATTTTGCTGGCCGGCGCGCGCCAGAAAGCGGACGAAATCGGCATTCCCATGTGCATCGCCATTGTCGATGAAAGCGGCAATCTGGTGGCCTTCGAGCGCATGGATGGCGGCAAGATCACCAGCATCACCATTGCCATCGACAAGGCCTATACCGCTGCCGCCGCCAAGCGCGCCACGCACGATTATGGCCAGGCCAGCCAGCCCGGCGCCGCGGCCTATGGCATCAACAGCGCCATTGGTGGCCGGCTGATGGTGGTGGCGGGTGGACTGCCGCTGCTGGTTAATGGCGCGGTCGTGGGCGGCATCGGCATCAGTTCGGGCACGCCGGCGCAGGACCAGGCCGTTGCCCAGGCCGGCATCGACCATTTCCTGGCGCAGCATGCCGCCGGCACCGGGGCCTGAGGCATGACCGACCCCTTCACCACGCTGTCCGTGCCCCCTGCCCCGGACGGGCATGAGGAGACGATCGGCAAGAACCGCGATCTGGTGCAGTCGGTGGAGCGGGCCATGGTGCTGCTCGAGGCCCTGGCAGAGGATGGCGCGGGCATGCGGCTGACCGATCTGGTGCAAAAGACCGGGCTGTCGCCATCGACGACCCATCGGCTGCTGACCACGCTGCAGACCCGCCATTTCGTGCATTTCGACGCCAGCAATGCGCTGTGGTTCGTCGGGCGGCAGGCGTTTTCGGTGGGGCTGTCCTATGGGCAGCGACAGGCCGTGCTGGCCCCCGCGCTGCCGCTGTTGCGCCTGCTGCGCGACCTCACCCGCGAAACCGCCAATATCGGCGTGGTCGATGACGGGGCCATCGTGCTGATGGGTCAGATCGAGAGCCGGGAAATCGTCCGGGCCATCGGGCGGACTGGAGGGCGGGCACCCCTTTTTGGCTCCGCCATGGGCAAAGCGATCCTTTCGACCTATCGCGATGAGGATGTCCATGCCCTGGTCAGGCAGGCGGGCCTGCCCCGCACCAGCGGCGCCGAACCGGGCGGCATCGAGACACTGCTCGATGAACTGTCCATGGTCCGGGAGCGCGGCTATGCGGTGGATGACCACGAGTTCTCGCGCGGCTTTCGCTGTATCGCCAGCCCGGTGCGCGACCGGCGCAACGAGGCCATTGCCGCAGTGTCGGTATCGGGACTGGCAGCCCGGCTGGTGCTCGATCGGCTGCCCGTGGTGGGAGCACAGGTGAAGGATGTGGCGTTGCGCCTCAGCCAATCACTTGCCGGGGCGGTGGCGTAAATCCCACTGCATCGATGGTTTCGAGGGCCTGGTGACCTGCCGTGGAATGGCGCACGATCAGCTCGCCGCTCAGCGAGTTCTGCGTTGGGGCCAGGCCGGACCGCTCTAGCTGTTGGGTGATCAGGTGAACGGTCTGCTCGACCATGGCATCGACCGGCTGGCGGAAGGTGGTGAGCGAATAATGCGGCCAGCGGGTCAGCGCCACATCGTCAAAACCGGCAATGGCGATGTCCTCGGGCACCCGCAGGCCCACGGTTTCGGTGAGCGCGTCAAAGCCGCCCGCGGCCAGGATGTCATTGGCAAAGAACACCGCATCGGTGGGCTCGCCGGCAGCGATTTCCAGCCCGGCCCGATAGCCGGCTTCATAGCTATATTCACCGCCCGACACGCAGCGCGTCAGCTTCATGCCCAGTTCGGCGACCCGCGTGACAAAGGCATTCTGCCGCTCGAGATTGGTGGAGGTATGCGACAGCCCCGCCACGAAGGCGACGCGCCGGCGGCCCAGGGCATGGAAATGGTCGGCAATGGCACGCGCGCCCTCGACATTATTGCAGCACACCGATGTCAGCGTCTCGTCGGGAATGGTCCGATTGACCAGCACGGCGGCGCGGCCCTCGGTGGCCCAATGCAGCGAGGCGCCGGACAGGACAGTGGCGGAAATGACCACTACGGCATCGACATTGTATTTGCGCAGCGCCACCAGCTGCTCTTCGATATTGGAGCCGCGCGTGATGTTGAACATCAGGCTCTGCAGCCCCACCCGCTGCAGCTCGCGCGACAGCTTTTCGATCAGCGTCGGATAGAACGGGTTCTGCATTTCCGAGACGACGATGCCGGCAATATTGCTGCGGCGCGTGGACAGCATCGAGGCAATGGCATTGGGGTGATAATCGAATTTTTCCGCCGCGCGCAGGATGCGCTGGCGCAGCTCGTTGGAAATCGAGGTCCCGGGAGAAAAGGCCCTGGACACGGCCGACTGACTTACCCCCACCAGTCGCGCCAGGTCGCGGGCAGTGATCGGCTTGTGCCGCGCGGCATCGTCCTTGCCATTCACCTTGGTCATGCCATCCCCCTTATCCCGCTCTTTATATCCAAGCTTAGGCGCGATGGAACCCTCCACTTTGTGCGTAGTTTACTGTTGCATCCGGATGCAACGTCATTCTATCGTGTCCGCATCGGCGTGAACTTGACGGCCTCACAGAAGGCGACGTGCTGAGTAATCAATTCTGGGAGGAGTGGGCCGATGGGTACCGCATTGGGCCATCTGCGGGTGGTGGATTTTTCCGACAGCCTGGCCGGGCAATATTGCGCCCGACTGTTTGCCGACTATGGCGCTTCGGTCATGCTGGTGGAGCCCGCAGGCGGCTCGCCCCTGCGCGGCATGGCGCCGTTTTCGCAGGCCGGCGATTCCCTGCAGTTCTTCCACCTTAATACCGGCAAGCATTCCCTGGTGCTGGACCGGGATGGCGAGGCGGACGCCGCCACTTTCGCCATGCTGCTGGCCGGCGCCGACGTGGCCGTGCTGCCCAATGACGCCGATCCCGACGCCATCAGCGCGGCCTATCCGGCGCTCGTGGTGATCCGTCCCTCGCTGTTCGGCACCGATGGGCCGCGCGCGCACTGGCAAGGCCCCGAGATCGTGCTGCAGGCCCTGTCTGGCATGATGCACAATAATGGCGCGGCGGGCCGCGAACCGCTATTCGGCACCGGCAATCGCGCCGCGATCGCCAGCGGCGTCGGTGCCTTTGTCGGCGCCCTGGCCGCCCTCTATGTCCGCGAGGACAGCGGGCAAGGCCAGGTGGTGCGGATCGATGCGGCCGAGACCGCGGCCGCCATGTGCTTCCCCTATATCATGCAGCACATCTATAACGGCACCGTGCGGCAGCGCACCGAACAGGCCGTCCAGGCCGGACAGGTGCTGTGCCGCGACGGCTGGGTCTGTATCTGGATCTACAATTTCCGCTGGCACGCCCTGCTGGAAGCGCTCGGCCTGCCCGAGCTCGAGCACGATCCGCGCTTTGCCGACCCGGCCGACCGTCGCGCCAACTGGGATGTGCTGTTTGCCATTTTCCAGGCCAAGGTTGCCGACATGCCGGCCGAGGATCTGGTCGAAGTCCTGCAGCAGGCGCAGGTCATCGCGGCCAAGGCCTATCGACCCTCCGAGCTCGTCCATAACAGCCACCTCGATGCCCGCAACTATTGGGCCGAGGTCGATGGCCGCCGCATGCTCGGGCCGGCCTTCCGGCTGACCCGCACGCCGCGCCAGGTCGCGGATGGGGCGCCGCAGCCCGGCAATGTCGCGCCGCCCGACTGGGCGCCACGGGCAAAGACAGCGACCAGACCGACCAGCCGCGGCCAGCGGCCGCTCGATGGCCTGCGCGTCATCGAGCTCACCACGGCCTGGGCGGGCCCGATGTCGGGGCGCGTACTGGCCTATATGGGGGCCGAGTCAATTCACGTGGAAGCGCCCAACCGCGTCAATTCCTGGCGGCTCAACAAGGATCGCCCCAATCCGCACAATTTCCCGGACATGGAGCCGGGCGACCGGTGGTATGACCGCTCGTTCCTGTTCAATTCGCAGAACGTCAACAAGCTCAGCTGCATTCTCAACCTCAAGACTGAGGGGGGCCGCGCGACGCTGCGGCGCCTGGTGGCGGTCGCCGATGTGCTGATCTGCAATTTCCGCCCGGGAACGCTCAAGAAGCTGGGCGTGGACTATGAAAGCCTCACCGCGATCAAGCCCGACATCATCGTGGCGGAACTGCCCGCCTTTGGCGTCGAGGGGAAGATGTCGAGCTATGCGGCCCTGGGGCCGACCATGGAAATGGCCGCCGGCATGTCCGCCATGATCGGCTATCCGGGGGGGCAGCCGGAGGTGACAGGCCCGTCCTATCTCGATCCGATCGGCGGCTTCAATGCCGCGGCCGCGATCCTGACCGCCCTGATCCACCGCCAGAAGACCGGCGAAGGTCAATATGTCGAGGTGCCCCAGGTCGAGGCAGCCATGCAGCTGATCGGCGCGGAAATCCTCAAGGCCGGTGAGTCCGGCGACGACCCCGCGCCCAATGGCAACCGGGTGGCCTTTGCCAGCCCGCATGATGCATTTCCCACCAAAGGCGACGATCAGTGGATCGCCATTGCCGCGCTCGACGAGCAGCAGTGGCGCGGCCTGTGCCAGGCCATGGGCCAGCCCGGCCTCGCCGATGATCCGCGTTTTTCCGACCTGGCCCGCCGGCGCGACAATGAGGATGAGCTGACCCAGATCATCGCCGCCTGGACGGCCGATCACGACAAGCACCAGCTGGCCGAGAGCCTGCAATCGGCAGGCATTGCGGCCGCGCCGGTGCAGAATCCCAAGGATGTGGCGGAAGACCCCTATCTGGCCTATCGCGGCTTTTTCACCGAGCTCGATCATCCCGATGCGGGGCGGCACCGCCACCCCAGCCTGCCCATCCATCTCAGCAGCACGCCGGGGGCCCAGCTTCGGTCGGCGCCGCCATTCGGCTGGCACAACCGCCATGTGCTCGAGACCATCCTCAAGCTGTCGCCGGAGGAAGTGGCTGATATCGAGGCCAGCGATGCCATGGGCACCGAACCGCTGGCGGGAGCGTAAGATGACGTCCGGTTTTCCGCGCAGCTTCGAGGTGCATGTCCTGCTCGATGACGCACCGCATTATCCCGGCTCCATCCATGACGACGTCGTGGCGCGGGCGCGTGGCTACAAGGCCGCGCTGATCCCGGGGGCCTTCGTCTATGGCCATATCAGCCGGGCCGCCATCCACGCCTGGGGCGTCGATTGGGTCGAGCGCGGCGCCATGTCGGCGCGCTTCCGCAAGCCGGTTTACAACCATGACGATATCACCGTCAGTGCCGGGCCCCTGGAGGATGACGGCACCTTGCTGCGCAGCGCGGTCAGCGTGCGCAATGGCGAAGGCGAGGAAGTCGCCACCGGCTGGATTGCGCTGCCGCACCAGCCCGTGGCGGCGCCTGATGTCTCAACCCTCGAGCTTCTGCCTATGCCGGAAGTGCCGCCACCAGTGGCAGCCGGGGCATTGCCGGTCGGCGCGCCGCTGCATGGCCGCGACAGGGTGCTGACGGCAGAGGATTATCGCGCGTCGCTGTCGGCCTTTGCCGAACAGCATCCGCTTTATGCCGGGCACGGCTTCGTCCATTCCGGCATGCTGATGCGCACCGGCATGGGCGACGTCAATGGCGGCTGGAAATTCCCCGCAGCGGTGGTGCTGGTGGAGGCCGAGGCCCAGCATTTCCGGCCCGTCTATCCCGGCCAGACGATCCGCACCGCCGGCACGATTGCCCAAACATATGAGCGCAAGGGCAAGCATTACTTCGTTTCCGACGAGGTGCTGCTGGCCGATGGCGTTCCCGCCGCGCGCTTCAGAAGGACCCAGATCTATGGCTGATGACTGGACCGGCGCCGTGCTGGGACTGACGGCGACCCATGCGGTGACCGTCAGCGCAGACGATATCGCCGCCTTTGCCCGGCTGAGCGGCGACGACTACGCGGCCCATACCGATGCGCAAGCGATGGCCAATTCGGCCTTTGGCGGCATCATCGCCCATGGCGCGCTGCTGGTGGGCTATATGTCGGCCGCCGGCACCAAAGCCATCCGGGCGGCGCAGGCGCGCGGCAATGCCACGACGCCGGTCGCCCTGGGCTATGAGCGCATGCGCTTTGTCGCCCCGGTATTTCCCGGCGACACGGTGACCGTGTCCTATACCGTCAAAAGCGTGGATGCCGAGCGCCACCGCTCGCTGGCCGACATCGCCGTCACCAACCAGTCGGGCGTGACGGTGGCTGTCGCCGAACACATTATGAAGTGGCTGCCAAATACCACCGTTTAGGGGGGAATTCGGTCTTGCATCCGGATGCATTCGATGCAAGGGTTGGTCTCCGGTGACAGGTTGACGTCAGAAACAACCGACCGGGCTGCAGGGAGATTTGGTGCATGAAAAAGAGGCTGTCGCGCTTGGTTGCGCCACGGATCGGGCTGTCGTGAGTGAACGCCCACCCATCGAGGGTCGCGCCGCGTTCCGCTGGTTCACCGGCATGACCCTGCGCTGGAACGACATCGACATTTTCGGGCATGTCAACAATGCCCGTTACTACGAGTTTTTCGACACGGCGG
>CAXBHD010000166.1:0-7442 GCA_963975335.1 uncultured Devosia sp.
GCCCTGCGAAGGGCCCAATCACGGACTGCTGGTCTAGATCTTTGGCTTGCTGGCTAAGCCAGGTAAGTGGTTCGTGGGTAAACAGACCCGTCGCGCCCCCGTACCCGCCGGTCTTCAGATCGGACATTTCCACTTTGTCGAACAGGGGCATGTCCGGCAAGCCGTGCACGAGTTGCACGTACCGCCCCAACAAGATCCGAATCCAGGTGTTTCCCGTCTTCGGATAGCCCACCGCGAAAAAGTCTGGCTCCGGCGCGCCCACCCCGGACGCTGCTGGTGAACCGGACAGCCACTGTCGTATTCTGCCCATCATTGATTGCCCATCCCGTCCAGCAAAGTCCATCGGGACCGCTGGACTGCACCCTGATAGCTATCGATACCTATTCCATCAACGTAGTCGCCCAGCTCTACGATGATTTTGGTGGCATTGGGGACACAGTCCATGGAAGTCAGCGATGCGCGCGACCCACCATAGTTCCCATAGTCGATCATGAGATGATAGGTCCCTTCTCCAACTCGGAGGTCATCCACGCGACACTCAATCACACCAGCTTGCGGAAATGCCAGGCGACCCGACTGATGCGTGCTGTGAATGGTGCTTGCTCTTTCAGCGAACTCATTTTGCAGCAGCACGGCGAAGAATGGGCTGGGGGCCGTCGCATTCTCGTAACCAATTCGGACAATCATCGGCTCGCCAGTGGTAAACTGACGGGAGTCCGAGCCATCGGCCTTATGGGTGGAAATCCATTTTAGAACCGGGCTGCCACTGCTCATTCGCGGCGCCGTCGAAATGTCACTTACGCCTGCGTGGCCCGCCAGTTCTGTTGCATCGTCATCGAAGTGATGCATCGACTTCATGTATGTCACGAGGGCATCCTGGGAGCTGCCCTGAAAGACACAATTGCCTTTATCGAGGATAATGCCGGTCTTGCAGATCGAGCGAACGGCGCGGGCATTGTGGCTGACGAACAGCACGGTGCGGCCGTCATTGGCGATGGATTCGATATTCTTCTGGCTCTTCTCGCGGAAGGATGCGTCGCCTACGGAGAGGACTTCATCCAGGATCAGGATGTCAGATCGCAGCATCGAGGCCACCGCATAGGCCAGACGCACATACATGCCGCTTGAATAGCGCTTTACCGGCAAGTCGATGAACTTCTCGATGCCGGAAAAATCCACGATCTCATCAAAGCGGGCCCGGATCTCATGCTGCTTGAGACCGAGCAGGGCACCGGCCATGAAGACGTTTTCGCGTCCCGACAGGTCTGGATGAAAGCCCGTGCCCACTTCGAGCAGCGAGCCGATCCGACCTTGGAGTTCCGCGCGACCGGTGGTGGGCAGGGTAATCCCCGACAAGATCTTGAGCAGCGTGCTTTTGCCAGAACCGTTGCGGCCGAGAATGCCGACAATGTCGCCGCGCTTGAGCTCGAAGCTTACGTCCTTGAGCGCCCAGAAGTGGTCTTCCTCTTCTCGCGCCATGGCGGGGAAAAACTCGGCTATGTGGGAGCGCGCCCGATCAAGTCGGCTTCTCTTGCCCTGATGCGGCAGGACGTAGCGTTTGCCCAGCCCCTCGACGCGAACCGATATCTCGCTATTGGACATCGACGGTGACCTTCTCGTAGATGGAGAACACAAACATCCCGGACACCAAAAGCGCCAGCATCAGGCCCATGGCGGCATAAAAGCTGGGCGTAATCTGAATGTCCTGTCCGAGCAAGATCCAGCGAAACAGCTCCACGGCCCAATACATGGGATTGAGCTGGTAAATGGGCATGAACCGTGCCGGAACCATCGCTGGACTGTAGAGGATTGGCGTCAAATACATTCCGGCCTGCAGCACGATGGTCAGCAGCGGCTTGATATCGCGAAGCCGCACCATCAGCGCGGCAACCCAAAGTCCCAGTGCAGCGGCTCCCAGCCCAACACCAAAAAGCGCCGGCAGGATCAGAAGATATTTCCAGCCCGGTAAAAACCCGTACACGGCCGCCAGGATAATCAGAATCGTCACGGTCACCAGGCTGTCGAAAAGCTCCCGGATCAGCGCCACCAGCGGCAGGATCAGTCGGGGAAAATAGACCTTGGAGATCAGGGCCATGTTATCCTGCAGAGAGCTGGCAATGGCTTGGGTAGCCTTGCTGAACAGCAGCCACGGGATCAACCCAGCAAAAGCGAACACGGGATAGGGGTAACCGTTGGTGTCCACTCGCAGCACTGCGCCGAATACCACAGTCATCAGAGCCAGCAGCGATAGTGGCTCAAGCACGGCCCACAGCCCCCCCAGGAGCATCTGCTTGTAGCGACTGGAAATCTGGCGATAGACGAGCATCTGAACCAGCTCACGGTGCTGCCACACCTCGCCCAGGTCAGGGATGGTGTGACGCGATTTCGCATCGATTATTTTGAGCGTCATGGAACCCTAGAGAGTGTTTCGCGCCTGGGCATCGGCGAACAGCACATCGGCCATTCCATGTGCCCGGCCAGCAAATCGCGCGCACATAATCACGTTTGGCTTAAGTTGTCACTCTTGGCAGACCAGCTCTCAGATTGCGGCACCGGAGAAATTGTTTGGCAGGATGCGGGGTCACAAAACCACCGCAAGTTGCCATAAACGATGGGTCTCTCTATCGAGAGGTAAGCTGCTGGTTAAGGCCCTATTGGAGGTCGCATGCGCATCACGATGGTGGGTGCCGGTTATGTCGGTTTGGTTAGTGGAGCCTGTTTTGCAGACTTCGGCCATGAAGTAGTCTGTGTCGATATGAACCTGGACAAGATTGAATCTCTCAAAACGGGAAGGATCCCGATCTTTGAGCCTGGCCTTGAGCGTCTTGTCGAAACCAACGCGCGTGAGGGCCGGCTCACCTTTACGACCGATCTGCACAGTTCGGTGAAGAGTGCCGATGTGGTTTTTATTGCCGTTGGCACCCCGTCGCGCCGGGGCGACGGCCACGCGGATCTAGGCTATGTGCATGCCGCAGCGGCATCAATTGCCAAAGCCGTAAGCGGCTTCACAGTTGTCGTGATCAAGTCGACCGTCCCCGTCGGCACCGGAGACGAAGTCGAGCGCATCATTCGCCATACTAATCCGCTGGCCGATGTCGAAGTCGTCTCCAATCCCGAATTCCTGCGCGAAGGCGCCGCCATCGACGATTTTAAACTTCCCGACCGCATTGTTCTGGGCATTGAAGCGGACCGCGCCAAGGTTGTGATGAGCGAAGTCTATCGTTCGCTCTTTCTCAATCAGTCGCCGCTGATGTTTACGAGCCGTCGCACGGCCGAGCTGATCAAATATGCCGGCAATGCTTTTCTCGCTATGAAGATCACCTTCATCAACGAAATCGCCGACCTGTGCGAACGCACTGGGGCGAACGTTCAGGAGGTCGCACGCGGTATCGGACTCGACAACCGTATCGGCACCAAATTCCTCAATGCCGGTCCCGGCTTTGGTGGCTCTTGCTTCCCGAAGGACACTCTGGCTCTCGTCAAAATCGGGCATGACTATGAAAGTCCGATGCGCCTTGTCGAGACAACCGTGGCGATCAATGACCAGCGCAAACGCTCAATGGGCCGCAAGGTCATCGCGGCAATGGGGAACAACGTTCGTGGCAAGACAATCGGCATTTTGGGCCTGACCTTCAAGCCAAACACGGACGACATGCGCGACGCGCCCTCGATTGCCATCATTCAGGCGCTGCAGGATGCCGGTGCCCATGTTCGCGCCTTCGACCCCGAAGGGATGGAGATGGCCAAGTCTAGTATGTCGAATGTCGACTACGCTACCGACGCGTATGACGCCGCAGACAAGGCAGATTGCCTAGTGTTGGTCACCGAGTGGAATCAGTTCCGTTCGCTCGATCTCAAGCGGATAAAGTCTTTGATGAACACGCCCAATTTCGTGGACCTGCGTAACGTCTATCGTCCGGCAGAGCTCGAAAGTGAAGGCTTCACCTACAGCAGCGTCGGCCGCCCGGATGGATCGGCAGCACTCGTCTCAGCACAGGAGGCCGCTGAATAGTGGATTGCTGGCTTCGGGAAGACTCCGGAGAGATAATTGCCATTCTGGGGTTGCGTGCATCTTTTGATTTTGCCGTTGAGCCGCTCACTTGGCTGGAGGGTTCAATTCGCGCCGATTGACATGCCGTCAGAGCTGTTGAAAGGAGGCAAATGACCGAAGACGGCGGCAATTCGTTCCAAACATCCTGCCATTCATCCCTTGGCTAGACAATGGCGGCGCCATAATCAAAATCTGCTAAAAACCGCACTGGTTTGCGGAGCAGTCGGCAGGCTGAACGTCATGTCGAGGCTTCCGCGTTAACCTGGGCCTGCCACTTGTCGTTTCGTTTGCGTAGGGATGCCATGTGGCAATGCCTTTCGTTATGACCAGTTGTGACCGGTGCATGAAAGGCCTATTCTGCGTGAACGTTCAGCAGCTCTAAGTCCCTGTATATTCAGGGTTATTATTGGTGCACCCGGAGAGATTCGAACCCCCGGCCTCTGCCTTCGGAGGGCAGCGCTCTATCCAGCTGAGCTACGGGTGCATCCGTGAAGCGGGGCGTGTTGCCCCGGCTGAACGGGCGCAAACTAGCCAAAGCGGGCGATCCGCGCAACGGGGTTGGCAGCTTTTGTTTGCCGGGCGGGAAAACCGGCAGGCGCCCCGGTCCTGGCCTGCCGACCGGAGCGGGATATCCGCCGCCGCCTCTTGCCCCTGCCATCAGCCCGATTGCCGATATTGGTGGCGCAGCCGGCTCATTCCCCCGCTGCCATCAAGCTGCCCCGATTGGGCCCTATCGCGCCGCGAGAGAAAATAGCGTAAGGCTGGGCCATGACAATGCATACCAACCGATATGCCGGGGCCCGCGGGCTCGGCGCAAGCCTGGTGCTGGCCCTGGTCGTGGCCGGCTGCTCGATGAGCGGGATCAAGCCGGCCCCGGGCGGCGCCAGTGCGGCCCTGGCGGCCTTTGCCGCGCCCAGCACGCCGGCGGGCCATGTGCCCAAGGCCAGCGACGTGCCCCCGGCAACCTCGGCTTTGGGCTATACCGAAGGCTCGATGGACAATCTGATCGCGCATTACTCAGCCCAATATGGGGTGCCCGAGGATCTGGTGCGGCGCATCATCGTGCGCGAGAGCAATTACAATGCCGGGGCGCGCAATGGCCCCTATTACGGGCTGATGCAGATCAGCCATGCCACGGCCAGCGGCATGGGCTATCGCGGTTCGCCTGCCGGCCTGCTCGATGCGGAAACCAATCTGCGCTATGCCGTGCGCTATCTGGCGGGCGCCTATGTCACGGCGGGCGGCAATTATGATCGCTCGGTGCGGTTTTATGCCAGCGGCTATTATTACGACGCCAAGCGCGCCGGCCTGCTGGCCAAGTCCGGCCTGCGCTAGGCGCCGGCGCGGTGACGGCCGGCGCTAGCTGACGGCGGGCGCCTGCTCGTTGAGCAGCAGCGCCAGGTGATTGGCCAGGTCCACCTGCTGATAGGGCTTGCTTAGCAGGGGCAGGTCGAGCTGCATGCCGCTGGGCAGTTCGGAATAGCCGGTGGCCAGAAGAATGGCCAGGTTCGGGCGCAGCTGGCGCGCCTGGGTGGCCAGCTCAACCCCGTTCATGCCGGGCATGGCATAGTCGGTGATCAGCAGGTCGACCTGCTGCCCGCTCGACAGGATGGCCAGGGCCTCCTTGCCGGAATAGGCCTCAAGCGCGGTATGGCCGAGCTGTTCGAGCATGTCGACAGCGTTCATGTTGATCAGCGCGTCGTCATCGACCACCAGAATCGTGGCGGCTGGGGTGGCGGGACTGTTCATCGGCAAACCCTCTGTCTGCACTCTGCTAAATCTTGGGCGCAGCGCGTAGCGCGCAATAGCGGCCCAATTGCGGTCGACGGGCAAAGCGGGGCCCGACCACCATTGTGGCACAACGCGGGGTTCTGCGCCCCGGTTCCGCCTGCAGGCCTTTTGGCCGGCGGCAAACTGGCCTAAAGTCGCCGCCGATCAATCGCTTGGAATCGCCCCTCATGCATCTGCTGCTCGTCGACGGCTCGGCCTATATTTTCCGCGCCTTCCATGCCCTGCCCCAGCTCAACCGCAAGTCGGACGGGCTGCCCGTGGGCTGCGTGCAGGGCTTCTGCAACATGCTGTTCAAGCTGACCGAAGACCTCAAGGGCGAGGACGCGCCCACCCATATGGCGGTGATCTTCGATCATTCCGGCAAGACCTTTCGCGACGATTTCTACCCCGATTACAAGGCGCAGCGCCCGCCCGCCCCGGTCGAGCTGGTGCCGCAGTTTCCGCTGACCCGGGCGGCCACCCGCGCCTTTTCGATTCCTTCCATCGAAATGGAGGGCTGGGAGGCCGATGACATCATCGCCACCTATGCCTGCATGGCCAAAAAGGCCGGCGGCAAGGCCACCATCGTCTCCTCCGACAAGGACATGATGCAGCTGATCGAGCCCGATGGCTCCATCCGCATGCTCGATACCATTCCGCGCCCCGGCCAGCCGCCGTTGCGCTGGATCGGCATGGAGGAGGTCTTCACCAAATTCGGCGTCACCCCGGACAAGGTCATCGAGGTGCAGGCGCTGTGCGGCGACAGCGTCGACAATGTGCCCGGCGTGCCGGGGATCGGCGTCAAGACGGCGGCCGAGCTGATCAATCAATATGGGACGGTGGAAAACCTCCTCGCCCATGCCGACGAGATCAAGCAGAATGCGCGGCGGGAAAAGCTCAAGGCCAATGCCGAGCTGGCGCTGGTCTCCAAGCGCCTCGTCACCCTCAGCCAGGACGTGCCGGTCGAACTCGATCTCGACGCTTTGGTGCGCCAGCCGATGGAGCCGGGCAATCTCTTTCCCTTTCTCAAGGCGATGGAGTTTGCCACCATCACCAAGCGGCTGGCCGGCCTGCTCGACGCCAATCCCGATGATTTCCCGGCCGATCCGGCCCATGCCGCCAAGGTGGCGCCGGGCGCCGTCGGCTTTGACAATGCCGCCCGCGCCGAAAGCCGCGCCGCCCGCCACGAGGCTTCCGGCCGCAGCAATGCCGCCCCGGTCGCCCATGCGGCGGCCGAGCATGCAAGGGTGCGCGCGCTTCCCTTCAAGCCGGAAGATTACGAGATCATCCGCGATGCCACCGCGCTGCAGCGCTGGATCGACGCCATCGAAATGACCGGCTATGTCGCCACCGATACCGAGACGACCGGGCTCGACAACCAGACGGCCGATCTGGTCGGCCTTTCCTTTTCCATTGCCCCGGGCACCGGCGCCTATCTGCCGCTCGGCCATAATGACGGCGCGGCCGATATCTTTGGCGGCGGCGGCCCCTCCGAGGGCCAGATGGATATCCGCCTCGCCCTCGATATGCTCAAGCCAATGTTTGCCGATCCGTCGATCCTCAAGATCTTCCACAATGGCAAATATGACCTGGGCATGCTGGCGCGCTATGACGTGCCGGT
>CAXBHD010000167.1:0-7427 GCA_963975335.1 uncultured Devosia sp.
GAGCCGGTCGACGCATTGCCGCTCGATGCGCTACGCGCCCTGGTGGCCGACAGCCAGATCGAGGTGCCGGCGGGGCTGCCGCCCCAGTCGGCCGGCGTCTATGGCTATCTCGGCTATGACATGGTCCGCTATATGGAAGTGCTGCCCAACAGCAATCCGGACCATTTGCAGACCCCCGAAGCGGTGCTGATGCGCCCCTCGCTGCTGGCCATCTTCGACACGCTCAAGGACGAACTCTATCTCACGGCGCCGGTCTATGTGCGCGCCGGGGTCTCGGCGCGCCAGGCCCATGAGGCGGCGCGCAGCCGGATCGACGACGCGATCGCGCGGCTCGGTCGCGCCATGCCCGCGACCCCGGCGCTGCCCGACCTCGAGACCATTGCCGTGACCAGCAATACCTCGAAGGACGACTATTTCGCCATGGTCGCCCGGGCCAAGGACTATATCACCGCCGGCGATATCTTCCAGGTGGTGCTCAGCCAGCGGTTTTCCGCCGATTTCAGCCTGCCGCCGACCGCGCTCTACCGGGCGCTGCGCCGCACCAATCCCAGCCCCTATATGTATTTCCTCGATTTCGGCGGCTTTGCCATTGCCGGCTCGAGCCCGGAAATCCTGGTGCGGGTGCAGGATGGCGAGGTCACCATCCGCCCCATTGCCGGCACCCGCAAGCGCGGCGCCACGCCGACCCGCGATGCCGAGCTGGCCGCCGAATTGCTCAGCGATCCCAAGGAACTGGCCGAGCACCTGATGCTGCTCGACCTCGGCCGCAATGATGTCGGCCGCGTCGCCAAGACCGGCACGGTGAGGGTGACGGACAAGTTCTTCCTCGAATATTATTCCCACGTCATGCACATCGTCTCCAATGTGGTGGGCGTGCTCGATCCGCAATATGACTTTGTCGATGCGCTCTCGGCCGGGTTCCCCGCCGGCACCGTGTCCGGCGCCCCCAAGGTGCGGGCCATGGAAATCATCGACGAGCTGGAGAGCTCGCGGCGCGGCATCTATGGCGGCTGCGTCGGCTATTTCGGCGCCGATGGCACCATGGATACCTGTATCGTGCTGCGCACCGCCATCCTCAAGGATGGCAAGCTGCATGTGCAGGCCGGGGCCGGCATTGTCGCCGACAGCGTGCCCGAACTCGAGCAGATGGAATGCGAAAACAAGGCACGTGCCCTTTTCAGCGCCGCCGAGGAAGCGCTACGCTATGCCGGCGAGGCGAGGATCGGGCAATGATAGGCACAGGCATAATGGCGACGCGATGGCGGGGCTGGTTCTGAACCGCTTCACCAGAACCAGCTTTCAGGGACAGGCCCATGACCAAGACCCTCGTCATCGATAATTACGACAGCTTTACCTACAATCTCGTGCATTTCCTGGGCGAACTCGGCGCCGACATCACTGTCGCGCGTAACGACAAGATTACCCTTGATGACATCGCCACCATGGCGCCAGCGGCCATTGTGCTGTCGCCCGGGCCCTGCACGCCCAACGAGGCCGGCATCTGCCTGGCGCTGATCGAGCGCTTCCAGGCCGAGATCCCCATTCTGGGCGTCTGCCTGGGCCACCAGGCCATCGGCCAGGCCATGGGCGGCGAGGTGATCCGCGCGCCCCATCTGGTGCATGGCAAGACATCCAAGATCCACCATAGCGGCAAGGGCCTGTTCCGCGGCCTCAACAATGATTTCGAGGCAACGCGCTACCATTCGCTGATCGTGCGGCCCGAAAGCCTGCCCGATAGTCTGGAAGTGACCGCCACCACGGCGGATGGCCTGATCATGGGAATGCAGCACAAGACCCTGCCGGTGCATGGGGTGCAGTTCCATCCCGAGAGCATTGCCTCCGAGAATGGCCATGCCCTGCTGCAGAACTTCCTCAACCTCGCCCGCGACTTCAACCAGAAGCGAGCCGCCTGATGGATATCAAGCAGGCACTGGGCAAGATCGCCGAGGGGCGCGACCTGACGGGCGAGGAAATGCGCGACGTCATGCGCATCCTGATGGCCGGCGAGGCGACGCCCAGCCAGATCGGCGCCTTCCTGATGGGCATGCGCATCAAGGGCGAGACAGTGGGCGAGATCGCCGCCGCCGTTTCGATCCTGCGCGAGCAGATGGTCCCGGTCAGCGCCCCCGACGGCGCCATCGACATTGTCGGCACCGGCGGCGATGGCGTGGGGAGCCTCAATATTTCCACGACCACGGCCCTGGTCGTGGCGGCCGCCGGCGTGCCGGTGGCCAAGCATGGCAACAAGGCCCTCTCCTCGCGCTCGGGCGCGTCGCAGGTGCTCGAGGCGCTCGGCGTCAAGCTCGATCTGACGCCCGAGGAAATCGGCAATACCATTGCCAAGGCCGGCATCGGCTTCATGTTCGCGCCCAGCCACCATCCGGCCATGCGCCATGTCGGTCCGGCGCGGGCGGAACTGGGCGTGCGTACGCTGTTCAACCTGCTGGGGCCGCAATCCAATCCGGCCGGGGTGCGGCGCTATCTACTGGGCGTCTATGCCGAGCAGTGGGTCGAGCCGGTGGCGGCAGCCCTGCTGGCCAACCGCGCCATCAAGGCCTGGGTGGTGCATTCGAGCGAAGGCCTCGACGAGCTCTCGACCTCGGGTCCCAATTTTGTCGCCCAGATCGCCAATGGCGACCTGCGCAGCTTCGAGCTGCATCCCGAGCAGGTTGGCCTGTCGCTGACCGACCCCAAGGACCTGCTGGGCGGCGACCCGGCGGAGAATGCGGCGGCCATGCTGGCGCTGTTCGAGGGGGCGCCGGGGGCCTATCGCGACACGGTGCTGCTCAATGCCGGCGCGGCCCTGCTGGTGGCCGACAGGGTGGACAGCATCGAGGACGGCATTGCGCTGGCGCGCGACGCCATCGACACCGGCAAGGCCAAAGATACCATAGCCCGCCTCGTGGCAGTTTCGAACGGACGGCATGAATGACCGATATTCTCAAGCAGATCGAGCTCTATAAGCGCGAGGAAATCGCTGCCGCCAAATCCATGCGCCCCTGGGCCGAAGTGGTGGCGCAGGCGCATGACCAGACGCCGACGCGCGGTTTTCTCAAGGCGCTCAAGACCAAGCGGGCAAAAGACGAGTTTGCGCTCATTGCCGAGGTGAAAAAGGCCAGCCCGTCCAAGGGGCTGATCCGGGCCGATTTCGATCCGGCCGCCATTGCCCGTGCCTATGAGCAGGCGGGGGCAGCATGCCTGTCGGTGCTGACCGACAGGCCGAGCTTTCAGGGCTCGCCGCGCTTTTTGATCGAGGCCCGCGCCGCCGTCAGCCTGCCGGTGCTGCGCAAGGATTTCCTGTTCGAGACCTATCAGGTGGCCGAAGCGCGTGCCTGGGGGGCCGACTGCATTCTCATCATCATGGCCGCCGTGGGCGACGATGTGGCGCGCTACCTGCTCGATGCCGCCGAGGAATGGCAGATGGATGCGCTGGTGGAGGTGCATGACCAGCTCGAGCTCGATCGTGCCCTGGCGCTGGGGGCAAGCTTTATCGGCATCAATAACCGCAATCTGCGCACTTTCGAAACCACGCTCGAGACCTCGGTCAAGCTCGCCGTCGGCGTGCCCCAGGGCACATTTCTCGTCAGCGAGAGCGGCATTGTCGACCATGCGCACCTGCTCAAGCTCAACGAGGCGGCCGGGATCGGCAGTTTCCTCGTGGGTGAGAGCCTGATGCGGCAGGACGATGTGGCCGCAGCGACCAGGGCGCTGCTGCATGGTGGTGTCGGGGTCCGGGCCTGATGGCGGGCGGGCTGACCCATCTCAACGAGCGCGGCGAAGCCCATATCGTCGATATCGGCGACAAGCCGGCGACGCGCCGCCGGGCCGTGGCCCAGGCGCGGATCGTCGCCCTGCCCCAGACCATTGCCACGATTATGGGCGGCGGGCTCAAAAAGGGCGATGCGCTGGCCGTGGCCCGCATTGCCGGCATCATGGCCGCCAAGAAGACCGCCGAGCTGATCCCGCTCTGCCACCCGATTGCCCTGACCAAGGTCAGTGTGGAGATTTCCGAAATGGGCGAGGATGCTGTGCTGATCCTGGCGACGGCGGAAACGACCGGCCCGACGGGCGTGGAGATGGAAGCCCTGGTGGCCGCTTCAACCGCGGCGCTCACGCTCTATGACATGGCCAAAGCCATCGACCGCGGCATGGTGATCACCGATATCTGCCTGCTGGAGAAATCGGGCGGCGCCTCCGGCGACTATCTGCGCGCATGAGCCTGCTCCCGGTTGAGGCCGCCATTGCCGCCATTCTGGCCCGTGTGCCGCCCCCTCTTGGGGAAAGCGTGGCTTTGGCCGAGGCGGCCGGGCGGGTATTGTTTGCCCCGGTCGTGGCCCGGCATGACCAGCCGCCTTTCGATGCCAGCGCCATGGATGGCTATGCCGTGCGGGCGGGTGACGTCGTGCCCGGCCATGCCCTCGCCCTGATCGGTACGTCGCAGGCCGGTGCCGGCTTTGCCGGGCAGGTCGGTGCCGGCGAGACCGTGCGGATCTTTACCGGGGCGCCGGTGCCGACCGGCGCCGATGCGGTGATCATGCAGGAAGAGGCCAGCGCCGATGGCAATCTGGTGCGGTTTTCCAGCACGCCGCAGCCGGGGCGCAGCGTGCGGGCCAAGGGCAATGACTTTGCCAATGGGCAGGTTCTGGTCGAGGCCGGCACGCGGCTGACGGCGATGCAGCTGGCGGTCGCCGCGGCAGCCAATGCCCCTGCCCTGACCGTCGCGCGGCGGCCGCGCCTGGCGCTGCTGGCGACCGGCGACGAGCTCGAACTGCCCGGCACGGCTCTGGGAGCCGATCAGATCGTCGCCTCCAACAGCTTTGGCCTGGCGCCGCTGCTGGCGCCCTATGCGCAGACTATCACCGACCATGGCATTGCCCGGGACGACCGCGACCAGCTGCGCGCCAAGCTGACGGCGATCTTTGCCGACGCGCCCGATATGCTGATCACTACCGGCGGCGCCAGTGTCGGCGATCATGATATCGTCCAGGAAATCCTGCTCGAGCTGGGCGTGACGCTCGATTTCTGGAAGATCAATATGCGGCCGGGCAAGCCGCTGATGTTCGGCACGCGCGGGCGGACGCTGGTTTTCGGCCTGCCGGGCAATCCGGTCTCGGCCATGGTCACGGCCATCGTCTTCATCAAGCCGGCTTTGCGCGCCTGGCTGGGCCATGCCGAATCGGGGCTGTGGCGCCTGCCCCTGGCCGGACCCACGCCGGCCAATAGTGCGCGCCGGCACTTCATGCGGGCCCGGCTGATCCACACGACCAGCGGCCCGGCGCTCATGCCGATCGCCCAGACCGATAGCGGGCATACTTCCTCGCTGGCGCTTGCCGACATGCTGATCGTGCAGGGTGAACATGATCCGGGCCAGCCAGCCGGCGCCCTGGTCGATGCCGTGGCGATAGACGCCTTCTGAAGCGCGACATCCGGGCAAGATGAGCCCCGGAAGTTATTGCAGAACACAACCGGAACAACTATAGTCGTTCTGTCTATGTTCCGATTCTCACCCCGAGGGGCCCATGCTCACGCGCAAACAACACGAGCTGTTGATGTTCATCCACGAACGGATGAAGGAAAGCGGCATTCCGCCATCGTTCGACGAGATGAAGGATGCGCTTGATCTGGCGTCCAAATCGGGCATTCACCGGCTGATCACGGCGCTGGAGGAACGCGGCTTCATCCGCCGGCTGCCCAACCGGGCGCGGGCGCTCGAAGTGGTCAAGCTGCCCGATTCGATGAATCCGTCGCTGGGCGGCCGCAAGGCGCGCTTCGAGCCGTCGGTGATCGAGGGCAATCTGGGCAAGGTGGCCAGCCCGCCCTCGCGCATGTCGGCGGCCGAGGACTATGCCAGGCCGATCGCCATTCCGGTCATGGGTCGGATTGCGGCCGGTACGCCGATCGAGGCCATCCAGAACCATTCCCATACCATTATGGTGCCGCCCGAAATGCTGGGCAGTGGCGAGCATTATGCACTCGAAGTGCGCGGCGACTCGATGATCGATGCCGGCATTTTCGATGGCGACACGGTCCTGATCAAGAAGCAGGACGCCGCCAGCACCGGCGAGATCATCGTGGCTCTGGTGGATGATGAAGAAGCCACGCTCAAGCGCCTGCGCCGCAAGGGCAATACGGTGGCGCTCGAGGCGGCCAATCCGGCCTATGAGACGCGCATCTTCCCGCCCGACCGCGTCAAGATCCAGGGTCGCCTGGTCGGCCTGCTGCGGAAATACTGATGCGCGCGGCGGCGCTTTTCTGGCTGCTGGCGCTGTTGGCCGGCCCGGTGGCGGCGCAGGAGGCCAGTGTCAAGGAGACGCGCTGCTGGGCCGGTGACGTGGCCTTTTCGGCCGGCGCCGGCCTCAATGCCGGCGAGGGCGGCGTCGTCTGCCAGCCGGGCAGCGGCTGGACCAGGATGGCGGCTGACGCCCCGGTGCTGGGCTGCCTGCTCGAGGGAGAGCTGTCATCAGTCGGCGCCGTGCTGGGCATCCGCAATAGCGACAGTCTGGTCATCCAGTGCGCGCCCAATGGCCGCTGGGTCAGGCTGGCGATCGAGGCCGACGGGCAGCGCTGAGCCTTTCAGGCCGGCGCCGAGTATCAAGGCCTTAGCGCCGGTCCCTTGTCGGATACATGGCTGGGTGGTCGCATGGCGGCGCGGCCTCGCCCCATCCTGGGACCCATTGTGGCGCCGGCGCCGTACGGACGGCATATTGACGGCCATATTGATCCGGACCCGAGGCCAGAGCAGGAATGGCGCCTGCCTGCCCGGCTAGTCCCTGGCGTCGGGCGGCGGGATATCGGTGCTGGTCTTGCACTCGATCAGCCAGACGTCATAGACGGCATGGTCGACGGCGTTGAGTGCGGGGCTATCGGCAAACATCCAGCCGGTGAAGATGCGGCGCGAGGTGCCGGTCAGGCTGCGCTGGTCGACCTCGAGAAAGGCCGAGACGCGCTGGGCTTCGGTCACCGGATGGCTGTAGCAGGCGCGCGGCGTCAGCTCGAGCGCGCCGAACAGCACGGTCTCGTCAATATAGACGTCAAAGCGGGTAATGCGGCCGGTAATCTTGTCGAGCCCGGCAAAGGCGGCAACCGGATTGGCGATCGGCTGGGCCAGTGCGGCGCCCGTCAGGCCAGCCGAAGCCAGCGCTGCCAGCAGCGGCAGCGCCAGCATGATGTGGCGCCGGAAACGGGAATGGCGCAAGGCGCCGGCTCTATTCAGGCGACCAGGCGTCGTAGTCCCCGGTCACGCGCGGGCGCTCGCCCTTGTTGAGCAGGCTGCCATCGGGACGATAGGCGGCAGCGGTGCCGGTCAGGTTCTGCTGGTGCGGCTGTTCCCAGCCCTTGGCGACATAATTGGCCTTGGTGGGGACGATATCGGTGCGGTGATGCATCCAGCCATGCCAGCCATTGCCAATGGTGGAGGCATCGGCGGG
>CAXBHD010000168.1:0-7369 GCA_963975335.1 uncultured Devosia sp.
GACCGAAGCCTCGACCCAATCCATTATTCTGATTGTCAGCTGGCAGTGGCTGCCCTTTGCCACGCTGATCCTGCTGACCGCGATCCAGTCGCTGGACAGTGAACAACTTGAGGCCGCCGAGATGGACGGCGCATCGCCCGTCAAACGCTTTGGCTTCATCACCTTGCCCCACCTGTCGCGGGCGATCACCGTGGTGGTGCTGATCCAGACGATCTTTTTGCTCTCTATCTTCGCCGAAATTTTCGTGACCACCCAAGGCGCCTTTGGCACCAAAACCCTGACATATCTGATCTTCCAGCGCGTGCTGGAAAGCCAGAACATCGGGCTCGGCTCTGCCGGCGGTGTCTATGCCATCATCCTCGCCAATATCGTTGCCATCTTCCTGATGCGCATGGTTGGCAAGAACCTCGACGCATAAGGAGCCCGTCATGGCACGTGCAACGACCACACAACGCAAGGCTCTGAACACCGCACTCGCATGGGGCGTCGGGCTGCTGATTTTCTTCCCGATCCTCTGGACCATCCTGACCAGCTTCAAGACCGAAGCCCAGGCGATTGCAGACCCGCCGGTGTTCCTGTTCTTTGACTGGACACTGGAGAACTACGCCGCGGTGCAGGAACGCTCGAACTACGGCCGGTTCTTGTGGAATTCGGTGGTGATCGCGGGGGGCTCTACCCTTCTGGGCATCCTGATCGCCGTTCCCGCCGCCTGGTCGATGGCCTTTGTCCCCTCCAACCGGACCAAAGACATCCTGCTGTGGATGTTGTCCACAAAGATGCTGCCAGCGGTCGGGGTGCTGTATCCGATCTACCTCATCTTTATCAAAATGGGTCTGCTGGACAGCAAGCTGGGGCTGGTCGTGGTGCTGATGCTGATCAACCTGCCGATCATCATCTGGATGCTCTACACCTACTTCAAGGAAATCCCGGTCGATATCCTTGAGGCCGCCCGCATGGATGGCGCCGAACTCTACAACGAGATCGTCCATGTTCTCGTGCCCATGGCCGTGCCCGGCATTGCCTCGACGCTCCTGCTCAACGTCATCCTGGCCTGGAACGAAGCCTTCTGGACCATCACCCTGACCTCGGGCCGCGCCGGCACGCTGACCGCCTTCATCTCCTCATTCTCGTCGCCGCAGGGCCTGTTCCTCGCCAAGCTCTCGGCGGCCTCGCTCCTCGCCATCGCGCCGATCCTGCTCATGGGCTGGTTCAGCCAGAAACAACTCGTCCGCGGTCTCACCTTCGGCGCTGTAAAGTAAGGACTAAAAAATGGGCTCGATTTCCCTTCAACACGTCAAGAAGTCCTTCGGCGAAGTCCAGATCATCCCGGACATCACGCTCGATATCGAAGAGGGTGAATTCGTCGTCTTTGTCGGCCCCTCCGGCTGCGGCAAGTCCACCCTGCTGCGCCTGATTGCCGGCCTCGAGGACACCACCGCCGGCACCATCCTGCTCGATGGCGTCGACATGACCAAGGCGCCGCCGGCGCGCCGGGGCCTGGCCATGGTGTTCCAGTCCTATGCGCTCTATCCGCATATGACCGTGCGCGACAACATCGCCTTCCCGCTCAAAATGGCCAAGGTGCCCAAGGAGGTCATCGACCAGAAGGTCGAATATGCCGCCCGCACCCTCAACCTCTCCTCCTATCTCGATCGCCGTCCGCGCGCCCTCTCCGGCGGCCAGCGCCAGCGCGTCGCCATTGGCCGCGCCATTGTCCGCGAGCCCAAGGCCTTCCTCTTTGATGAGCCCCTGTCCAATCTCGACGCCGCCTTGCGCGTCAACATGCGCCTCGAGATCACCGAACTGCATCAGCAGCTCAAGACGACGATGATCTATGTCACCCATGATCAGGTCGAGGCCATGACCATGGCCGACCGCATCGTCGTGCTCAATGCCGGCCGCGTCGAGCAGTTCGGCACCCCGCTCGATCTCTATAAGAAGCCCGCCAACCGCTTTGTCGCCGGCTTTATCGGCAGCCCCCGCATGAATTTCGTCGATGGTCCGGAAGCCGCCAAATACAACGCCCATGCCATCGGCGTGCGGCCCGAGCACTTCAAGCTGGCCACCCAGGCGACCCCCGATACCTGGAAGGGCACGGTCGGCGTTGCCGAACAGCTCGGCAGCGATACTTTCCTGCATGTCCATGTCGATGGCCTCGGCCTGATGACCATCCGCACCGATGGCGATCAGACCTTCCATCACGGCGACGACGTCTACCTCACGCCCGATCCCACCCGCATCTACCGCTTCGACGCGGCCGGTCTGGCGATCTAGGACACACCATGACCATCAAGCTCTCGGCCCAGACGCTTTCATCCATTACCACGGCGTCCATTCCCGCCTATGACCGCACCGCCCTCAGCGCCGGCATCGTCCATTTCGGCGTCGGCAATTTCCACCGCGCCCATCAGGCCGTCTATCTCGACGATCTCTTCGCCACCGGTGCCGATCACGACTGGGCCATTATCGGCGCCGGCGTGCGCGATGCCGACGAGGCCATGCGCCAGCAGCTGCTGGTCCAGGATTGGCTGACCACCGTGGTCGAGCAGGAAGCCGATGCCAGCGCTGCCCGCATTACCGGCGCCATGATCGACTATATCCGCCCCGGCGACAGCGCCGCCGTCATCGCCCGCCTGGCCGATCCCGCCACCCGCATCGTCTCGCTGACCATTACCGAGGGTGGCTATTATATCGACCCGGCCAGCCAGAAATTCGATCCGACCCATCCCGACATTGCCTGGGATGCCGCCAATATGGCCGCCCCGCGCACCGCCTTCGGCCTGATCCTGGCCGGCCTGCTGGCCCGCCGCGCCGCCGGCATCATGCCCTTCACCGTCATGAGCTGCGACAATATCCCCGGCAATGGCCACGTCACCCATAATGCCGTGACCGGCCTCGCCACCCTGGTCGATCCGGCTCTGGCCGCCTGGGTCACCGCCCATGTCGCCTTCCCCAATGGCATGGTCGATCGCATCACCCCGGCCACCTCGGCCCGCGAAAAGCAGCTCCTGGCCGACAATTTCGCCATCGAGGATAACTGGCCGGTCTTCTGCGAGCGCTTCCGCCAATGGGTGCTCGAGGACAATTTCCCTGCCGGCCGGCCGGCGCTGGAAAAAGTCGGCGTGCAATTCGTGCCCGACGTCGCGCCTTACGAGCATATGAAGATCCGCATCCTTAACGGCGGCCATGCCACCATCGCCTATCCGGCGGCACTTCTTGATATCCATTTCGTGCATGAGGCGATGCAGGATCGAATGGTATGTGACTTCCTGGGCAAGGTGGAACGCGACGAGATCATCCCCGTCGTGCCCCCCGTGCCCGATACCAATCTCGACGACTATTTCGCCCTCTGCGAACGCCGCTTCGCCAATCCCAAGATCGGCGACACCATCCGCCGCCTGGCGCTGGACGGCTCCAACCGCCAACCCAAATTCATCATTCCCTCGGCCCTCGACCGCGTCAATTCCGGCAGTTCCGTCATGGGCTTGGCCCTGGTGAGTGCCCTATGGTGCCGCTACTGTTACGGCACCACCGATTCCGGCGCGGTGATCGAGCCCAACGATCCCAGCTGGCCCCGCCTCACCGCCCAGGCCAGGCTGGCCAAAGACGATGCCAAGGCCTGGCTCGCCATGGCCGACATCTATGGCGAGCTTGCTGAAAACCCCAGCTTCATCAAGGCCTTCACCCATGCCCTCGAGACGCTCTGGCAGCAGGGCACCCGCGCCACGCTGGCGCTCTATCTGGCCGACCGGCTCTAGCGCCGTTCAGCGCTGCAGGCCCGCTACCAGCTGGCGAGGCGCCGCAGCTGCGGCGTCTTCTTGTGCATGTGCTCGCCCATGCGCCCCAGCAGCAGGTCGAGCTCGGCAATGGCCTCGAACAGGAAGGGGCCCTTGTTGAGCATGACGCATTCGGCGCGCGCCGACATGGCGGCGTCCGTCATCTCGCCGCGCGACGGCACGCCATTCTTGATGAAGCTCTCCATCACCTGCGTTGCCCAGATGACCGGCACCTGTGCCGCTTCACCCAGCCAGAGCAGTTCTTCCTGCATCTCGGCCAGCCGGCCAAAGCCGATTTCAACCGCAAGATCGCCCCGGGCGATCATCATGGCCGTGGGCTGCCTTCCGGCAGCGCGCACCAGCATGGCGGGCAGGTTTTCCACGGCACGGATGGTTTCGATCTTGAGCACCAGCCCCAGCTTCTGCCAGTCATCCGGACGCTCCCGCGCCAGCGCCTCCTGCAGCGAGGCGACATCGTCTTCCCGCTGTACAAAGGAGAACTCGACCCCGTCGGCATGGTGGGCGACAAATTTGAGATCCTCGATATCCTTGCTGGTCAGCGCCGGCACGACGAATTCGGTATCGGGGAAATTGATGCCCTTCTCAGTCTTGAGCTTGTAGCCGTCCTCGTCGGGGCAGACCTTGATCTCCACCACGACGCCCCAGGGCTCGACGCGGCTGACCTCGGTCTCAAGCTTGCCGTCATCGATGAAGATGCGCTGGCCGGCCCGCGCCGCCGCAATGGCCTCGGGCAGGGTGCATTCGAGCGCCGACAGCTGCTTGTCCACCGCGTCCAGCTGCCCGGGAGCGGCAATGCCGAGCATGTCGCCAAGCCCGACGCGCTTGGTGTCCTTGTGCTTGCGGATCTCGCCCGTGCGGATCTTGGGCCCGGCCAGGTCCATCAGCACCTTCATCCGGCGCCCGGTCTTGGCTTCAGCCCGATCCACCCCTTCGATCATCCGCGCCCAGGCATCGGCATCGTCATGGGCGCAGTTGATGCGCACCGCCTCGACACCCAGTTCGGCCAGTCGCGTCATGAACCCCTGGTCCTCGGCCGCCTCGCTGGGCGTGGTGATGAGGAAATGCACCGGCCGGCGCTGGGTCCCCGCCCCCAGCAGCTCGACCGTCCGGGCGGCCAGCCGCTCTTCACCGGCGAAAAATTCCGGATCGATGTCGGCCATGCCCGCCGAACGACCAGCCAGTGCCGACAGCACCCGCCCCACGGCGTCGAGCGTCGGCATGACCCGGCTTTCGGCCCGGCCCAGCGAGGACAATCCGCGCGCCATCAGGGCGCGTTGCAATGGCCTTATGTCGCGGCGGCGCAGTGCCAGATAATGGGCAAGGTTGTCGGCGCTCGCGGCAAATTCCGGCCGGACGATCAGGCCTTCCCATGCCTTGGCAATGGTCGCCGCTTCCTGCGTCACAGCGCTGCGCAGGCTGTCAATCTGGGTCAACAGGTTTTCGATGTCATCAATGGCCATGGGATCGCTCCTCGGAGGGCTCATGTTGAGGAGGCGACGATGACAGGCTGATGAACGACGGACCATCAAAGCGCAAGGATAGGCTCTAGCCGCTTCCTCACCCTTCAGCTACCTTCGCGCCCTAACCAAGAAGAGGGCGTCCGAGCCTTGATGCAAAGCCTCCTGGTGGCAGTGGATGTAGGGACCGGCAGCGCCCGCGCCGGCGTGCTGACGGCCCAGGGCATGCTGCTGGGACGCGCCGAGCAGCCCATCGCCATGCATCGCCCCGACGCCAACCATGCCGAGCACGATAGCGAGCAGATCTGGCAGGCGGTCTGCGCGGCGGTGCGCCAGGCCATGAACTTGGCCAAAGCGCAGCCGGAACACGTGGTGGGTCTGAGCTTTGATGCCACCTGCTCGCTCGTCATCCGCGACGGCAATGGCCGGCCGGTCACCGTCTCGACCAATGGCGAAGACCGCTGGGACACCATGGTCTGGCTCGACCATCGCGCCCTCGCCGAAGCTGACCAATGCACGCGAACCGGCCATGACGTGCTGCGCTATGCCGGCGGCGTCATGTCGCCGGAAATGGAAGCGCCCAAGCTGATGTGGCTCAAGCGCCACCTGCCCGACAGCTGGGCCCGCGCCGGCATGATGTTTGATCTGGCTGATTTTCTGTCCTGGAAAGCCACCGGCTCGCTGGCCCGCAGCCAGTCGACCCTGACCTGCAAATGGACCTATCTGGCCCACAAGACCCCTGCCTGGCAGGCTGATTTCCTGGCCCAGATAGGGCTCGGTGACCTGCTCGACAAGGCCGCGCTGCCGGCCCAGGCCAGCCCGGTCGGCGCCGATCTGGGCGGGCTGACCGCCCTGGCCGCGGCCGAACTAGGCCTCACCACCGCCTGCCGGGTCGGCGCCGGGCTGATCGACGCCCATGCCGGCGCGCTCGGCGTGCTGGGCGCCTTTGCCGGCGATGTCGACACCATCGACCGGCATCTGGCGCTGATCGCCGGCACCTCGAGCTGCGTCATGGCGCTCTCGGCCGAAGACCGCCCGACCAGCGGCGTCTGGGGCCCCTATTTCGGCGCCGTCCTGCCCGGCGTCTGGCTCAATGAGGGTGGCCAGTCCGCCACCGGGGCCCTGCTCGATCACCTCATCCGCTGGCACGGCGCCGGCGGCGAACCCGACGCCGCCATGCACGCCGCCATCGCCGCCCGCATCATGCAGCTGCGCCAGGACGAAGGTCTGGCGCTGGCCAGCCGGCTGCATGTCCTGCCCGATTTCCACGGCAACCGCTCGCCTCTGGGCGATCCCTTCGCGCTGGGGGTCATTTCCGGCCTGACGCTCGACAGCGATTTTGACTCGCTCTGCCGGCTCTATTGGCGCACCTGCGTTTCGATTGCCCTGGGCGTCCGCCACATTCTCGAAACCCTCAATACCCGCGGCTATGCCATCGACACGCTGCATGTCACCGGCGGTCACACCAAGAATGCCGTATTGATGGCGCTCTATGCCGACGCCACCGGCTGCACCGTGGTGGAATCGGCGGCCCAGGATGCCACCCTCCTGGGCATGGCCATGGTCGCCGCCACCGCCGCCGGTCTCTATCCCGGCCTCGACGCCGCCTGCACCGCCATGCAGCAGGGCGGTCGCGCCCGCGCCCCCGATCCGGCCGCCCGGGCACAGTTTGACAAGGACTATCGGATCTTTCTCGAAATGCTGCGGCAACGGCAGGTCATTGACACAATGGTCTGACCTGCAAGATGCGCGCTGGCGGCGGGGCGCTACACTCGTTAGGGTTGGCTAACCTTACGTGGTCCCAAGAGAGCGACGCTGCCTTATGTCGATCAAAGCTGCCGTCTATCACCTGACGCACTACAAATATGACCGCCCGGTCTATCTGCAGCCCCAGATCATCCGGCTGCAGCCGGCCCCCCATTCCAAGACCAAGGTGCTGAGCTATTCGCTGCGGGTCTCGCCCAGCCTGCACTTCGTCAATGTGCAGCAGGACCCCTATGGCAATTTCCTGACCCGCATCGTCTTTCCCGAACCGGTCACCGAGCTCAAGATCGAGGTCGACCTGGTCGCCGACATGACGGTCTACAACCCCTTCGACTTCTTCCTCGAGGAAAG
>CAXBHD010000169.1:0-7369 GCA_963975335.1 uncultured Devosia sp.
ATCAGGTCGTGGCGGCCAAAGAAGCCGAAATCATGCAGGTTTGAGCCGAACCCGCTGCGCTGGGAGGGCGTAGATGTCTATTGATCCAGCCATCGTCGCCGATCCTGTGCAGCGCGCTTCCCTGCGCGTGCCGACGCATCTGGGCGTCATCATGGATGGCAATGGACGCTGGGCCACGTCCCGCGGCAAGCGCCGCACCGAGGGGCATATCGAGGGCGTCAAATCGCTCCGCTCCATGGTCGAGCTCTGCATCACCTATGGGGTGAAATATCTCACCGTGTTCAGCTTCTCCTCGGAGAACTGGTCGCGGCCGCGCGAGGAAATCGCGTTCATCTTCAACCTGCTGCGCCGGTTTGTGGCATCCGATCTGCAGCGGCTGATCCGCAATAATGTCAAGGTGCGCATCATCGGCACGCGCGCGGGCCTCGAGCCCTCGCTGGTGCGGTTGATCGACGATGTCGAGGCCAAGACCGCCAGCAATACCGGGCTGGTCCTGGTGGTGGCGTTCAACTATGGCGCCAAGGCGGAAATCGTCGACGCGACGCGGCGGATCGCCCGCGAGGTCGCTGCCGGCCGCCTGTCGCCCGACGATATCGACGAGGCGACGGTCGAGGCCTCGCTCTATACGGCGGGGCTGCCGGATCCGGACCTGATCCTGCGCACCAGCGGCGAGCAGCGCATTTCCAATTTCCTGCTCTGGCAGGCGGCCTATGCCGAATTCGTCTTTGTCGACGAGCACTGGCCCGATTTCAATGAAGCCAGCTTTGTGCGCGTGCTGGAGACCTTTGCGCAGCGCGATCGGCGGTTCGGCGGCGTTGGGGTGGCACAGTCTTGAGTGAGCCCGGCAATTCCGCCCCCGAGCCGGCCGGCAGCCGCCGCAGCCTGTGGTCCGATCTGGGGCCGCGGCTGATCTCGGCCTCGGTGCTGATTGCGCTGACCTGTTCGGCCCTGCTGGTGGGCAGCTATTTCTTTGCCGCCGTGGTCGGGGCGGTGTTTGCCGGTGCCTATCGCGAATGGGAAACCATGGTGACGCGGGCGCCGCTGACCTCCACGGGCATGGTGCTGATCGGGCTGGTGGCGCTGTCGGGCCTGGTCTTTCCGCTCTTGGGGGCGCCGGGCAGCCTGGCGGTGATCGCCATTGCCTGGGTCATTGCGCTGGTGGCGCGGGACGAGGGCGTCTGGTGGCGCATTCTGGGCCTGACCATCTATGGCGCGGTCATCATCTCGGCCCTGGTCATGCGCGGCGACAGCTTTGCCGGCGTCTGGGCCGGGGTCTATCTGGGCACCGTGGTGTGGATGACGGATTCGGCGGCCTTCTTTGCCGGCAGGCAGATCGGCGGGGAAAAGCTGGCGCCCGATATTTCCCCCGGCAAGACCTGGTCGGGCGCGCTGGGCGGGCTGGCACTGGGGACCGGGGCAGGGCTGGTCATCTGGGTATTGGTGACCGATTCCCCCTGGTGGATCGGCCTGGTGCTGTCGGCGGTGATCAGCGTGCTCGGACAATTGGGCGATCTCAGCGAGAGCGCCGTCAAACGTCATTTCCGCGTCAAGGATAGCGGCGATATCATTCCGGGCCATGGCGGGCTGATGGATCGGCTGGACAGCCTCACATTCGGCGTCTTGCTGGTGCTGGTGATCGGCACGCTGCATGCCGGCTTCGGTTCGGTGGCACAGGGCCTGCTCTACTGGTAGCCGCGCGCAAGCCGGCGACTGTACAAGGAAGACAATGTTCGACTATTTCGCCTGGCTGTTCGCAAACCTCTACTGGCTGCTGACCTATGTGGTGCCGTTTCTGGCGGTGCTGACGGTGATCGTCTTCGTGCATGAAATGGGGCATTATCTGGTGGCGCGCTGGAATGGCATTGCCATCCAGACCTTTTCCATCGGTTTCGGGCGCGAGCTGTTTGGCTGGAATGACAAGGCGGGCACGCGCTGGCGGCTGTCGGCAATCCCGCTGGGCGGCTATGTGCGCTTTGTCGGCGACATGGACGCCGCCAGCACGCCCGACAATGAGGCCATCGCCAATGCCGATCCCGAGCTGGCGCCGCGCCTGTTTGCCAACAAGAATGTCTGGCAGCGCATTGCCGTGGTGGCCGCGGGGCCGGCCGCCAATGTGATTCTGACCTTTGTCATCCTCTATGCCCTGCTGCTGGGCTATGGGCGCTATACAATTCCGCCGGTGGTGGGCGAGGTCATTGCCGGGTCGCCAGCCGCAGCGGCGGGCCTGGCGCCGGGCGATGTCATCATCGCGGTCGATGGCTATGCGGTGCGGGGTTTTGAGGATTTCCAGCGCCTGGTCGCCACCAGTCCGGAGCGTGCCGTCACGGTAACCCTGGAGCGGGGCAGCGACACCGAGACGCTGGTGCTGGTGCCCGAGGCCACCGAGGTGGCCGACCGGTTCGGCAATATGCAGCGGATCGGCCGAATCGGGGTCAGCCGGGATGTCGAGCAGACCGATGTGACGCTCTACCGGCCCGGTCCGATCGAGGCGATCGGCATGACAAGCGAGGAGATTCGCTTCATCGTGCAGCGCACCGCGGCGTTTCTGGGGGACTTCTTCGTCGGTCGCGGTGATGTCGAGCAATTGGGCGGGCCGATCAAGGTCGCCAAGGTTTCCGGCGAAGTGGCCACCCTTGGCGTTGTCGCACTCATAAATCTGATGGCACTGCTCTCGCTAAATATCGGGATATTCAATCTTTTGCCGGTCCCCATGCTCGACGGCGGTCACCTCATGTACTATCTGTTCGAGGCAGTGAGGGGGCGTCCGCTCAGCATGAAGGTTCAGGAGATCGGCTTCCGCATCGGATTTGCCCTTGTCTTGAGTCTGATGGTGTTTACGCTCTTTAACGACACACTCTTTGCGCATCTCGGCATCCTCCGTTAACCCCCGGTTAACCTTGGTTTGTAAGGTGTTGCAGGAATACAAGCGTGCCAAGCTTTTGCTAACCCCGACGAGGCTTACGCCTTGCCGTTGGTTAAAAAGGCGGTAAAACGGTGTAATGGAATTGGCTTGGGGGAGCGCTATGCATGGCGATTCCTTGGGCATGGTCGCAGAAGGCAATAACAATATGATCCACCCCACCAAGTCGATGCGCGGCGTATTCCTGGCGCTCGCCATACTGGGCTCAGCTTCGCTCGCAGGCCCAGGCATCCCGCTTGTTGGCGTTGCGACGGCCCAGGCTCAGGAGCAGCTGGTTGGCTCGGTTCTGTTCGAGGGCAATCGGCGCTTTAACGACAAGCAGCTGCTCGACATGGTCGATGTGTCGACCTCGGGGATCTTTACCCAGACCCGGCTGGCTTCCGATATCGAGAGCATTCGCCAGGCCTATGATGCGGCGGGCTTCCTGTCCGTGTCGGTGACGTCGCGGGTCGAGGCGCTGCCTGACAGCCGCGTCCGGGTGGTTTTCGTTGTGAATGAAGGTGATCGCGCGGGTATCGCGGCAATCAACTTCACCGGCAATAATTCGATGTCGGCAGGCAACCTCAAGGGTGCCATGCTGACCAAGGAAACCGGCATTCTGAGCTGGCTGCTCAAGGATGACGACTATAATGAACAAAAGCTTGCGGTCGATCGTGAGCGCATCCGGCTCTATTACGCCAATCGCGGCTATCCTGATGCGCAGGTAACGTCGGTGGGCGAGTATGATGCGGCCCGCAACGCCTATTTCGTCAACTTCACCATCAATGAAGGTCAGGAGTATGAATTCTCCGATGTCGGCATTGAGACCAGCATTGCCGGCCTGAATACCGACGCCCTTCGCGGCACGGTGCAGACGGGGCAGGGCAGCCGCTATTCGGTCAGCGATCTGCAGTCGACCATCGAGGACATGTCCTATGAGGCGACGACGCAGGGCTATTCCTTCGCTGACGTCCGGGCGCGTCTGGATCGTGACGTCGCCAATAACAGCTTCAAGGTGACCTATCTGGTCGATGAGGGTCCGCGCGTCTATGTCGAGCGGGTCAACATTACCGGCAATACCAAGACCCGCGATTTCGTGATCCGCCGTGAATTGGAGTTCGCTGAAGGCGACCCCTTCAACCGTGCACTGGTGGTCCGTGGCCGCAACAATATCGATGCGCTTGGCTTCTTCTCTGCCGTCAATGTGACGACGGCGGCCGGCTCTTCGCCTGACAAGGTTGTGATCAACGTTGCGGTTACCGAACAATCGACGGGCGAATATGGTGCAACGGCTGGCTATTCCACGGCCGACGGCATTCTGGGCGAGCTGTCGCTGACGGAGCGCAATTTCCTTGGTCGTGGCCAGTATCTGCGGGCTGCCGTTGGCGCCTCGCAGGCCGGTCGCACCTTCGACTTCTCGTTCACCGAGCCGCGCTTCATGGGCCTCAAGGTTTCGGCCGGCGTGGATGCCTATCACCGCATCAGCGATGAGACGACGACGTCCTTTTATGGTTCGCAGTCGACCGGCGGTCAGTTCCGCCTGGGCGTGCCGCTGACCTCCGATCTGTCGGCGACGGTGTTTGCCGGTGGCGAGCGCAAGGTCATCAAGGACAATGCCAACAATCCGGCCTATCGTTCGTCTCTCGTGGTCGACGGTCAGACCTTCAACAAGGCGTTTGTCGGCTATACCCTGACCTGGAACGGCGTTGACGACGTCAAGAAGCCGACCGAAGGCCTCTATGCGACCTTCACGCAGCAATATATTGGCTGGGATCATAACCTGATCAAGTCGGAAGCCCGTGCCCGCTATTTCGTGCCGGTGTTGGAAGATGCCGGTCTGGTGGCGAGCCTCAAGGGTCAGGCTGGCGTGATCAACGATCTGAGCGGCAATGGCGTGCATGCGGTTGAAGCCTTCAATCCGGGCAGCCAGCTGATCCGTGGTTTTGAAAGCCGTGGGCTTGGCCCGCGTCTGGCAAGCGGGGAATATCTCGGCGCCACCATGTATGCCGGTGTCTCGGCCGAGCTCACCTTCCCGATCCCGGCTCTGCCGGAAAGCTACGGGCTGAGCGGCGCGCTCTGGGCTGACGCGGCCTGGGTCGATGGCCTGCCGCGCAACGGTTCGGGCGCTGCACCGAGCTCGCCGGTCACTGCTGCCAGCCAGGATACCCCATGGCGGACGTCGATCGGCGCCTCGCTGATCTGGGACAGCCCGTTCGGCCCGCTGCGTGGCGATGTGGCTCATGTGCTGAGCAAGTCGTCTGCTGATCGTACGCAGGTCTTCCAGCTGTCGCTGCAGACTTTGCTCTAGCCAAATACGGCGTAAAACAGTTCATTGAGCCGCGGGGCGGTAGCGCCGCGGCTCAATGCTTTTAAGTGACATCATGGTCGATATTCGTTTCCATCGCTTCGCGGGCCCAGCAACAGTGGGCAGCATTCTGGCCGCGCTTGGACGGGGTGACCTCGTCGCCGGATTGGCTGATCCCGATTTCACCATTGAGGGTGTGACCGATCTGGCGCTGGCTGGGCCGGGAGATCTGGTCCTGGCGGCCCATGCCAGCTATGCCGAGGCGCTCCAGACAACCGCGGCGGGGCTGGTGATCGTGCTGCCCGCGCTGCTCGAGGCCGTGCCGGAAGGCAGTCTGGCGCTGGTCAGCGACAAGCCGCATCACCTTTTTGCCGATTTCCTCGACTATCTCTATCCGTCTAGCACGCGCAATATCATTGCCGGCGGGCGCGACGACCTGGACGAACCCTTTCTCGAGGAAGGCGTCATTCTCGGCCCCAATGTGGTGCTGGGAAAGGGTGTCGAGATCGGACGGGGCACCATAATCGGCGCCAATAGCGTGATCGGGGCCGGTGTGACCATCGGCCGGAACACCATCATTGCCGCCAATTGCACCATTGACTGCGCCTATATCGGCAATGAAGTGGTGATCCATTCCGGCACGCGCATCGGCACCGAAGGCTTTGGCTGGCTCGATTTTGGCAGTTCCAACCGCAAATTGCCCCAGCTCGGCCGCGTGCTGATCCAGAACCGGGTGGAGATCGGCGCCAATTCGACGATTGATCGCGGCGCTTTGGGCGACACGATGATCGGGGAAGGCACCAAGATCGACAACCTCGTGCAAATCGGCCACAACTGCCGGATCGGGCGCAATTGCCTGATCGCGGCGATGAGCGGTCTGTCGGGCTCGACCGAGCTCGGTGACGGCGTCTTGATGGGCGGCGGGGTTGGCACTTCCGGCCATCTGACAATTGGCGCCGGTTCGGTGGTACATGGCCGTGCTGCCGTAACCAAGGACTGGCCCGAAGGTTCTAAGCTGGCGGGCGCTCCCGCCCAGGACATTGGCGATTTCTGGCGAGAACTCGCCACCATGCGTAAACTATCCAAAGGGGTAAAGCGGGGATGACCGACACCACCGAGCTCACGGCGATGACCATTGCCGAGATCCTCATCAGCCTGCCGCATCGCTATCCGTTCCTGATGATCGACAAGATCATCAAGATCGATGGCGACACGTCGGCAGTCGGGGTGAAGAATGTCACCTTCAACGAACCGATCTTTCAGGGGCATTTTCCCGGCAACCCGATTTTTCCGGGCGTGCTGATCATCGAAGGCATGGCCCAGACGGCCGGTGCCATCGTCATCAAGCATGACTCCAATGGCGGCAAGAAGAATATCGTGCTGATGCTGGGCGTCGACAAGGCCAAGTTCCGCAAGCCGGCCGGGCCCGGCGACGTCATCGAATTCCACATTGCCAAGATCCAGCGCCGGCGCAATGTCGGCCGCTACAAGGCCGAGGCCATTGTCGACGGCACCGTCATCGCCGAGGCCGAGATCACCGCGATGATCGTCGAGGCCAGCTCGTGAGCGCTGCGCTGATCCATCCGACGGCGATCGTCGCTGCTGGTGCGCAGCTCGGCGAGGGCGTCAAGATCGGCCCGTTCAGCATTGTCGGCGAGCATGTCGTGCTGGGCGATAATGTCGAGCTGGTGTCGCATGCCACGGTGGGCGGCCATACCACGGTAGGCGCGGGCACGCGCATTTTTCCTTTTGCCTCGATTGGGCTCGAGCCGCAGGATCTCAAGTTTCACGGCGAGGCGTCGCGCCTTGAAATCGGCACCAATTGCACGATCCGCGAGTCGGTGACGATCAATCCGGGAACCGAGGGCGGCGGCATGCTGACCCGGATCGGCAATGACTGCCTGCTGATGGCCTGTTCGCATGTCGCCCATGATTCCATCCTCGGCAATAAGGTGATCATGGCCAATTATGTCGGCATTGCCGGGCACTGCCAGATCGGCGACAACGTGATCTTTGGCGGCACCAGCGTGGTGCATCAGTTTACCCGCATTGGCGCGCATGCCTTTGTCGGCGCGCATTCGATGATCGATGGCGATGTCATTCCCTTCGGCATGGCCGTGGGCAATCGCGCCGCCCTGACCGGGCTCAACCTCGTGGGGCTCAAG
>CAXBHD010000170.1:0-7358 GCA_963975335.1 uncultured Devosia sp.
AAATCGCCGACGAGGTGGCGGTGATGTATCTGGGCGATGTGGTGGAGCAGGGCAATGTCTATGACGTGTTCGCCCGGCCCAGCCATCCCTATACGCAGGCGCTGATGGCCTCGATCCCCAAGCTGACGCGCAAGGCCGACCGGGTGCGGCTCAACCCGATCAAGGGCACGGTGCCGGCGCCCAAGGAGCGACCGACGGGTTGTGCCTTTACCAGCCGCTGCCCCCATGCCTTCGAGCCCTGTGGCACGATACGGCCGGAACGGACCGAACTCAGCCCCGGGCACCATGCGCGCTGCCATCTGCTGACCACGGCCAAGGTGGAGGAAATGGCATGAGCCGGCTATTGAGCGTGGACAATCTGAGCAAGCATTTTACCCTGAGCGGCGGGCTGTTCGGCAAGGAAAGGCGGCTCGATGCGCTGACCGATATCAACCTCACCGTCGAGGCCGGCGAGACGCTGGCCATTGTGGGGGAAAGCGGCTGCGGCAAGACCACTTTGGGGCGCTGCATCATCCAGGCGCAATCGGTGAGCGCGGGGACGGTGACCTATCATCCCCAGGATGGCGGCGCGGTGGAGCTGACGGCGCTCAACAAGCGCGACATCAAGCCGTGGCGGCGCGATGTCCGCATGATCTTTCAGGACCCGATGAGCTCGCTCAACCCCAATATGCGGGTCTTCGACATCGTCGCCGAGCCGCTGCGCATCCACAAGGTCGCCAAGGGCCGCGACCTCGAGGAGCGGGTGCTCTCGGCGCTGGAAAAGGTCGGCATTCCGGCCGAGGCGGTGGGGCGCTATCCACATGCCTTTTCGGGTGGGCAGCGGCAGCGCATCGGCATTGCAAGGGCGCTGGTGCTGGAGCCCAGGCTGGTGATTGCCGACGAGGCGGTATCGGCGCTCGATGTCTCGATCCAGGCGCAGGTGCTCAACCTGCTCGAAGACCTCAAGAGCGAATTCGGACTGACCTATATTTTCATCAGCCACGATCTGGGGGTGGTCAACTATATCGCCGACCGCGTGGTGGTGATGTATCTGGGCCATGTGGTGGAAAATGCGCCCACCGAAATGCTGTTCGAGCGGCCGCGCCATCCCTATAGCGAGCTGCTGCTCGAGGCGCTGCCGGTGGCCGATCCGCTGCGGCGCAAGGGGCGCAGCACCGCCGAGCGGGGGGAGATCCCCTATCTGGGCAATCGTCCGGTCGGCTGCCCGTTTCATCCGCGCTGCCAATATGCCCAGGACCGTTGCCGGACCGACAAGCCGGCTTTGCGGCCGATCAACGGCACGGCGCAGGAGGCGGCCTGCCACTTTGCCGAAACACTCGAACTCAAGGGCGCCTATGATGCGGCGCCAGCCAAGGAACTTGCCTGATGACCCATGACCCCGTGAGCGCCAATCCGCTGCATGGCAATCCGCTCAAGACCCGCGCCGATGCAACGAAGGCATTGGGCGATCTGTTCGCGCCGCTGCTGCCGTATTTCTCCGAGGGCGGGGCGCGGGTGCGGCTGGATGGGGCGGCGGCGCATTTCGACCGGGCCGCAGCCGATCTCGAAGGCTTTGCCCGGCCGCTCTGGGGGCTGGCGCCGCTGGCCGCCGGTGGCGGCGATTTCGCGCATTGGGAGCTCTATCGGCGCGGGCTGGCCAATGGCACCGATCCCGACCATCCCGAATATTGGGGCACGGTCAATTCGACCGACCAGCGCATGGTGGAGCTGGCGGCCATCGGCTTTGCCATGCGGCTGATCCCGCAGCTGGTCTGGGAGCCGCTGGAGCAAAAGGCCAAGGACAATCTGGCGGCCTATCTCAAGCATGCCAGGCAGTTCGACTATGCCGACAATAACTGGAAGTTCTTCCGGGTGCTGGTCGATCTGGGGCTGGAAGAATGCGGCGTCGCCTTCGACCGGACGCTGACCGACAGATATCTCGAAGAGCTCGACGGGTTCTATATCGCCGATGGCTGGTATCGCGACGGCAATATCCGCCGCATCGACCACTACATCCCCTTCGCCATGCATTTTTACGGGCTGATCTATGCCAAGCTGGCGCGGGGCGATGAGCAGCGGGTGGCCGCCTATAAGGAGCGCGCCGTCGCCTTTGCCCGGGATATCCGGCACTGGTTCGACGAGGATGGCGGCACGCTGGCCTTCGGGCGGAGCCTAACCTACCGCTTTGCCTGTGGCGGCTTCTGTTCATGAGCGAGAGCTATAATTCGGCAGGCTCGCCCTATTGGGCGCTCAAGGCATTTTTGCCGCTGGCGCTGGGGGCGGACCATCCGTTCTGGACGGCGGCGGAGGCGCCGGCGGTGATTGACGACAAGCCGGTGCCGCTCAAGCATCCGGGCATGGTGATGATGCATACGGCGGGCAATGTGGTGGCGCTGTCGAGCGGGCAGCAGAACTGGCAGATGCGGGCGGGGGCAGAGAAATATGCCAAATTCGTCTATGCTAGCCGCTACGGCTTTTCCGTCGAGGTGGATGAGCGGGCCTATCACATGGGCGCCTTTGACGGGATGCTGGCCTTGTCCGATGACGGGCGGCATTACCGGGTGCGCGAGGCCAATGAGGTGGCCCAGATTGCCGGCGACACGCTGTTTGCGCGCTGGCAGCCATGGAGCGATGTCAGCGTCGAGACCTGGCTGATCCCGGCCAATCCCTGGCATATCAGGGTGCACCGGATTACGACGCCGCGGGCGCTGCATGGCACCGAAGGCGGCTTTGCCATCGGCCGGGCCGACCTCAATGCCGATCGGGTGACGGAAACGGCCGGGCGCGCGGTGGCCGAGAGCGCCAGCGATAGCAGCGCCATTGTCGATCTGGGCGGACAGCGCGAGGGGCGGGCGCACAAGGCCTATCCCAACAGCAACCTGATCGTGGCCAAGACGTTGGTGCCGCAATTGCGCGGCGAGATCGCGGCAGGCACGACCGTGCTGGTGACGGCGGCGATGGCGCTGCCGGCGGGGAGCGATGCCCAGACCGCGCTGGCCCGGGTGCCCGCGGCGCCCGATATTGACGCGCTCGAGGCGCTGTTTGCCCGCGACGGCATGGATGTCAGCGCGATTCTGGTTCCGGAGCGGTTCTGAGATGGGTCCAAAACTCGCCTTCGCCATGGCGGCGGACAAGACCAAATTCGTCTTCGACAGCCAGGCGCTGGCGCGGCTGGCGCTGCATTGCGACATCGTGCGGGAGGTCCCGCTCGATACATTCGAGGGCGCGGCGGCACGGGCGGTCCTGGCCGATATCGATATCCTGGTGACCGGCTGGGGTTGCCCGACGATCACGGCCGAGGTGATCAAGGCGGCGCCGCGGCTCAGGCTGATTGCCCATGCGGCCGGGACGGTCAAATATATGATCGATCCGGCGGTCTATGCGGCCGGCATCACGGTGACGCATGCGGCCGATGCCAATGCGGTGCCGGTGGCCGAATTCACGCTGGCATCGATCATCTTTGCCAATAAGCGCATGTTCGAGCTGCGCGACCGCTATCGGGCCGATCCGGCGCGGCGCTCCAGCCATGCCTTGATGGATGAGCCGATCGGCAATTATCACCGCACGATCGGGCTGATCGGGGCCTCGCGGATCGGGCGCAAGGTAGCCAAGTTTCTTGCCGGCTTCGACTTCACCGTGCTGCTCAGCGACCCCTTCGTGCAGCCGGGCGATCCGGTGACGGCGCTGGCCGAACTGGTCGATCTCGATACGCTGCTGACCCGCTCGGATGTGGTGTCGCTGCATGCGCCGTCGCTGCCGACCACAAGGGGCATGATCGGGGCGCAGCAATTGGGGTTGATGCGCGATGGCACGACATTCATCAATACGGCGCGCGGGGCGCTGGTGGACGAGGCAGCGCTGATCGCTGAATTGCAGAGCGGGCGGCTGCATGCGGTGATCGATGTGACCGATCCGGAAATTCCGCCGGCGGGATCGCCGCTTTACAGCCTGCCCAATGTGTTCCTGACGCCGCATGTGGCCGGGGCCATCGGCACCGAGCGGCTGCGGCTGGGCGAGATGGTGGTCGACGAGATTGCGCGCTTCGTCGCGGGGGAGCGGCTCGAATTTGCGGTGGAGCCGGCGCTGCTGGAGCGGCTGGCATGAGGGGTATTTATCGGCACACTACCGCCTCTTCCCTGAGGGGAGCGGGTTGGGGTGAGGGGCTCGATCTCTCGGGCATATCACCCAGGCTGAACCCCTCACCCGACCCTTCGGGTCGACCTCTCCCCTCAGGGGAGAGGTGGGACGGTGATGACGGGGGCGAGGGGTGACCATGCATGAGGAGAAACCAGAGTCTGACGCCGAGCACGAGGCGCGGCTGCAGTTTCTGACCTGGGACCGCACGCCTGAGGATATTGCCAGCCCGGCGCATCGGGCGCGGCTGGCGCATTGGGAACAGGTGGCGGGCGCGCGCTTTGCCGCGGGCGCCTATGTGGCGGCCGAGGCGGCGATCTTTACCAGCCATCTGGTGCTGGGCGAATCCAGCTGGATTGCCGGGCATGCGCTGGTGCGCGGCGATGTGGAATTCGGCGCGCATAGCACGGTCAATGCCTATGCGATGATCTCGGGCAAGGTGCGCTGCGGCGACGGGGTGCGCATTGCCAGCCATGCCAGCATTGTCGGCTTCAACCACGGCTTTGACGATCCGAGCGTGCCGATCCATGCGCAAAAGCATGAGAGCCTGGGCATTACCATCGAGGACGATGTGTGGATCGGCGCCAATGCGGTGGTGCTGGACGGGGTGACGGTGGGCCGGGGCGCGGTGGTGGCGGCCGGGGCGGTGGTGAGCCGAGACGTGCCGCCGCTGGCCATTGTCGGCGGGGTGCCGGCAAAGGTGGTGCGCTATCGCGGACAATCGGCAAAACGCGACAGCGTGGCACAGCTGGAAAAGCTGGGCGCGCGGGCGGCGGCGCAATGGCCGCAAATCCTGGCCAGGCATTGCGTGGATGGCGCCTATCTGTCGATGGAGGCCGATGGGCAAAGCCGGCCCAGTGTTCGGCACCGCAATGACGCCATCGAGATCGCCGCCGGCTTTGGCGCATTGCCCGAGGGGCTGGATGTAGACGCCACGTTGGCCGAGCTGCAGGGGCTGCAGGACGAGGCGACGGGGCTGTTTCCCGATCCGCACCGGCCACTGGCGCCAGGGCAGGCACTGCGCGCGGACGGGCTGGCGCTCTATAATGTGCTGTCGGTGGGCTATGCCATCGAAGTACTGGGCGGCAGACCGCGGCAGCGGATTGCGGCAGTGGAGCTCGAGGCGCCGGCGCTATGCGCGTGGCTGGAAAGCCTGAGCTGGCGCGAGCGGGCCTGGGGCGCCGGGGCGGCGGTGGATGCCATTGGCACGGCGCTCTACTTCAATGCGCGGTATTTTTCCACCGGCCGGGCGCGCGAGACACTGTTTGGCTGGCTGGCGCTCAACCAGGATCGGGCCACCGGCATGTGGGGCTCGGCCACGGCGGAAGAGGGACTGCTGCAGCCGGTCAATGGCTTCTATCGGCTGACCCGCGGCAGCTATGCGCAGTTCGGCCTGCCGGTGCCCAATGCCGAGCGGGCGGTAGACACGGTGCTGGCAAACTATCGCCAATATGGCGGGTTTGCCGGGCCCACCTATACGGCCTGCAACCTGCTCGACACGATTCATCCCCTGTTGCTCTGCCTCAAGCAGACCGATTATCGGCGGGCCGAGGCGGAGGCCATTGCCCGGGCGGTAATCGCGCGGGCAGGGGAGCGCTGGCGCGATGGCGAAGGCTTTGCCTTTGCCGACGGGCAGCAGGCGAGTCTGCAGGGCACGGAAATGTGGCTCAGCGTGGTGCATCTGGCCGCCAAATTGCTGGGGATCGACGACGCGTTCGTCTTTGCGCCCAAAGGGGTGCATCGGACGCAGGCAGTGGGGCTGGGATTGTAAAGATCCATGACCGGTCTCTTGCAGGCAATGACCGTTCCTTGCCTGTGACACCCCCACCCTTGATCCCTCCCCACAAGGGGGAGGGAGACGATGGAGCCGGGAGAGCTGTGCTGGCGCCTCCCTCCCCTTGATGGGGAGGGAATGAGGGTGGGGTGGTGGGGACCGGTGGGCAATCCCCGGGAGCGGGACAGAGGCAAGGAGTTTGCGCGTGATCAAGAACAAGAAAGCCCTCGTGGTCTGGGGCGGGATGGAATTACATACGCCTGAGCGGGGCGCCCATGTGGTGGCCGACCTGCTCGAGGCCGAAGGCTTTGCGGTGACGGTGACGCCCGATTATGACGCGCTGGGCGCCGCGGATGTCGGCAGCAATGACCTGGTGGTGCCGGTGATCACGGCAGGCCAGCTGGCGCCCGAAAAGATGGAGCGGCTGATTGCGGCGGTGCGGGCCGGGACGGGGCTGGCGGGCTATCACATGGGGCTGGCGACGAGCTTTCGCGACAGCGTGCCGTTCCGCTATGCAGCCAGCTGCTACTGGGTGCAGCATCCGGGCAATATCATCACCTATCGGGTCGATGTGGCGCAGGCCGAGCATCCGATCATGGCCGGGATCGAGAGTTTTACCCACACTTCCGAGCAGTATTACCTCAACTATGACCCGGCGGTGGCGGTGCTGGCGACGACAACCTTTTCGGGGGAATTCCACCCCTGGCGCAAGGATGTGGTGATGCCGGTCGTGTTCACCACCATGCATGACCAAGGACGGGTGTTCTATTCCTCGCTGGGGCATACGGCCGACGAGCTGGCGGGCGGGCCGGTGCGCGAGATCCTGCGGCGCGGGCTGTTGTGGGCGGCGCGGTGAGGCAAGGCTGAGATCCCCTCTTAGCCCGCTCCGACGACACCGATTTCACCCTATGCGCAAACCCACCCCCACCCGACCCCTTCGGGGCCACCCTCCCCACAAGGGGGAGGGATGAAGAGTGCGGCTTGGTCTGCGCAAAACCCCTCGATCCACCAAGCGCACCTCCCCTTGTGGGTACAGTGAGAGGGGGCGGGGGTTACTGCTACTGCTGCTGGGCCGCCTCGGCCTGGCGGCGCAAGACCTCTGACTCGGGCAGGGCATTGGCATAGGCCAGTTCGCGATTGGCGCGGGACCAGAAGGCGGGATGGACCGTGTCGAGCAGAGCCGGATCGGTGGGGACCAGGCCCAAAGCGGCGCGGCTGGCGGCATCGAGATAGACAATAGTGTTCTGCCGATACCAGGCGGGAACGCCGTCATCGGCCCAGATGGCGGGGCGGATGACATCGTGGGCGGTATAGCCATGGCGGGCAAACAGCCCGGCCCACCAGCTCTGCCACTGCTCATTGAGATGGCCGACGCCGCCCTGGCCGGGAATGGCGGCGCTGAACAGCACGGCAGGCGCCAGCGCCACCAGATCGGCGACAAAGCCATCGGCACGGGCGGGGGAAAGATGCT
>CAXBHD010000171.1:0-7327 GCA_963975335.1 uncultured Devosia sp.
CCGCGTCGACCTGCTGCTGATCGACGACATGCAGTTCCTGCAGGGCAAGTCGGCCACCGAATTCGGCCATACGCTGGGCACGCTGCTGACCGGCGCCAAGCAGGTCGTGGTGGCCGGCGATGCGCCGCCGCGCGACCTCGAAATGCTCGACGAACGCGTGCGCTCGCGCCTTTCGGGTGGCCTGGTCATCCCGATTTCCGGCTTCGATCTCGAGCTGCGCCGCGCCATCGTGCAGCGGCGCGCCGACCAGTCGACCGCCCGCTATGGCATGCATTTCCCCGCCCCGGTGATCGACTATATCGCCCGCGCTGTCATCAGCCATGGCCGTGACCTCGATGGCGCCGTCAATCGCCTCGTCGCCGCCAATCAGCTGACCGGCGAACTGATTACCGTGCCGCTGGCCGAAAAGACCCTGGGCGACCTGATCCGCAGCCGCGAGGCGCGCCGCGTCCGCATCGAGGATATCCTGCGCATCGTCAGCCGCCACTACAAGGTGCCGCGCAACGAACTGCTCTCGGCCCGTCGCAGCCGCGACGTGGTACGGCCGCGCCAGATCGCCATGTTCCTCGCCAAGGCTTTGACCAGCCGCTCGCTGCCCGAAATCGGCCGGCGCTTCGGCGGCCGCGACCACACCACCGTGCTGCATTCGGTGCGCAAGGTCGAAGCCATGATCAAGGACGATGTCGAGCTCGGCCAGGAGATCGAACTGCTCAAGCGCATGCTCGAGGAGTGAGGTCCGGCGCTTTGCGCACAATCGCTCCCCTGGAGCGATTCTCGGACCGAACGCCCGGAGCGCTACGCACGCAGGGCAGGGCGCCAGTCTATTGTCGACAAAACCCGCGCTGCGGCGCGGGATTTCTGTATCTGCTTGTGGTGCCGCGCAGCCCCGCGGGACATTACGGGTGCAGCCGGCTGGCCTGGCTGGTGACGCTAGCGCTGGTTTTCAGACGGACCGCTTTCGGCTCTTCCCTCGCAAGACGGACAAACAGGTCTCCGCCAGTGCTCAGCTCGGCAGGACCTCAATCCTCACTGAGCCTCAACTGCCCAAAGTGCTGAATAGGCGCAGGACCTCCAGGCAGGCGGCAGCGGCTTCGCGGCCCTTGTTGTGTTCGTCCTTGCGGCTGCGCACGATGGCTTGTTCGTCAGTATAGGTCGTCAGAATGCCAAAGGTGATTGGCTTGCCGGTTTCGAGCCCCACCTGCATCAATCCATGGGCGGCGGCATCGCTGATATACTCGAAATGGGCCGTTTCACCCTTGATGACGCATCCCAGGCAGATCACCCCGTCGAATCCGGATTGGGCGAGCCGCCTGGCGATGAGCGGGATCTCGAAGGCGCCGGGTGCGGAGTAGATATCGTCCGGCGCGATTGCGACGCCGTTTTCGCTGAGATAAGCCAGCGCGCCGTCGCGCAGGCCATGGGTGACCTCGGGATTGAACTGGCTGACGACGAGGGCAAGGCGAGGGGAAAAATCAGACATTCTGGTTCTCGTGTTCGTGATGTGTGAAGGTGTGGCCAAACTTGTCCCGCTTGGTCGCGAGATAACGCCAGTTGTGGGGATTGGCCGGAATTTCGAGCGGCACGCGCTCGGCGACATCGATGCCCAATTGTTCGAGCGACCTGGCCTTGTGGGGATTGTTGGACAAGAGGCGCAAGCGGGCGATGCCGAGCGCCCGCAGCATCTGCCCGGCAATGCCATAGTCCCGGGCGTCCGGCGCAAATCCGAGAGCGACATTGGCCTCGAGCGTATCGTGCCCCTGGTCCTGCAGGGCATAGGCGCGGATTTTGTTGGCAAGGCCAATGCCGCGTCCTTCCTGCCCGCGCAGATAGATCAGCGCACCGCCATTACCGGTGGCGATCTGGCGCAGGGCCTCCTGCAATTGCGGGCCGCAGTCGCAGCGCAGCGATCCCAGCGCATCGCCAGTCAGGCACTCGGAATGCAGCCGCACCAGGGGGATGCGGCCCAGCGGATTGCGGACCAGCGCCAGATGCTCAGTGTCGTCCAGCCGGCTGCGAAAGGCGCGAACCTCCAACGGGATTGGTGAGTATCTGGTGGGCAGCTCGGAGCGAGCCACTTCGTCCACCAGGGTTTCGTTGGCGAGGCGATGGGCGACGATGTCCCTTATGGTGAGGATGGGCAGCTTGTGCTCCCGGGCGAAGACCTCGAGATCGGGTCGCCGCGCCATTTCACCATCGTCCCGCATGACCTCGCAGATCACGCCAGCGGGCCGCAGCCCGGCCAGTCGCATGAGATCTATCGCGCCTTCGGTGTGCCCGTCGCGCGCCAGCACGCCATTGTCGGCGGCCCTGAGCGGAAAGACATGGCCGGGAGAGGCAATGTCGATGGGCCTGACATCAGGGTCGGTCGCCACCTGGATTGTCCGGGCCCGGTCATGTGCCGATATGCCGGTGGTGATCCCCTCGGCGGCTTCGATGGAAATGGTGAATGCAGTCGAGCGCCGGGCCCGGTTATTGGCTACCATTGGCGGAAGCCCAAGCCGGTCCACCAGTTCGCCGGTAAGCGCCAGGCAGATCAGGCCGCGCCCGAAACGGGCCATGAAGTTGATTGCCTCCGGCGTCGCATATTCCGCGGCAATAACCAGATCGCCCTCGTTCTCGCGATCCTCGTCATCGAGCAGGATCACCATGCCGCCATGGCGCAATTGGGTTAGGGCTTGAGATAGGGCAGACATAGCCGCTCCACATATTTGGCCATGACGTCGACCTCGACATTGAGGACGTCGCCGATGGCGAGGGTGTTGAGATTGGTGTGCTCCCAGGTGTGCGGGATGATGGTCACCAGCACGGCCACGCCTTCGTCCCGGTCCTTGAGGCCATTGATGGTCAGGCTGATGCCGTTGAGGGCGATGGAGCCCTTTTCGACGCAATAGCGTCCCAGCGCCTGGGGTAGCACAAAGACATGCTTGTAGGCGCCATCGGCCTCGACCCGCTCCGCCAGCCGCGCCAGCCCGTCGACATGACCCTGCACGAGGTGGCCCGACAGCCTTGTGCCTAGGGTGACCGCGCGTTCCAGATTGGCGTATTGGCCGACCGCCAGGCCGCTGAGATTGGTGCGCGCCAGGGTTTCGGGGCTGATGAAGAAGCGGGCAAGGCCGACTTCGTCGAATTGGGTGACTGTCAGGCAAACGCCATTGACGGCAATGCTCTCGCCCAGGGACAGATCGGGCCAGCCGCTATCGAGCTCGATCTCCAGCGAGCCACCGCGGGACACGGACAGCGTCACGCGTGCCAGTTTTTCAATGATGCCCGAGAACATCTCTTTCCTTTCCTTGTGAACGAAATTGGGGAGCCGGGTTCCGGCCACGGCTCACCCGATCGGTACCGTCCGCATTGGCGGCCTGTTCGATCAGCACATGCTCGTCCCAGAGGCCTGCGGCCAGCATATATGTCGTCAGGGTCGGACCGGCTTCGACGAGCACTTCCATGCCGCTGGCCGCGCCGATCACGTCCAATGCCTGATGAACGTCATCGGCCAGATGCACGGCAAAGCCGCGCTGCCGTGCAGCCAGGAGATAGGCCTCGGAAATGCGCCGCCGTCGGTCGAGCAGAACCAGCACGCGTTGTTTGTTCGGGTGGTCGGGCACCAGGCGCACGGTGAATAGCGGATCATCCGCCAGTACCGTCCCGGAGCCTGTAAGGATGGCGTCGGCCCGGCGTCGCAGCCGATGGGCCAGTTCCAGCGACGCGGTGCTGGTGAAGGTCCTGGTCCCGATGGCGGGCACCATGCTCCCGGAGGCAGATATGGCCTGTTTGATCGTGACGAAGGGCAGCCCGGTCTGGACGCGCTTGGCGAATGGCGCGATGAGCCGTTCAGCCTCGGCAAGCAGCGAGGAGGCCGATGAATGGACCAGGTCGGACAGGAAATTCACCTTGAGACCTGCCGCACGCAGTCGCTCGGCGCCGCCGCCAACCACTTTGGGATTGGGGTCGCGGCAGGCGATCCAAACCTGGCGGGCGCCGGTATCCAGGATGGCCTCCGCACAGGGCGGCGTGCGACCGTGATGATTGCAAGGCTCAAGCGTCACCACGACGGTGTCGATTGTCTCGTCAAGGCCTAAGGCGTGAGCCTGCGCGATTGCTTCGGCCTCAGCATGCAATTGACCTGCCCGCCGATGCGCGCCAGTGGCCAATTCCTGCCCTTGAGCATCGAGCAGCACGCAGCCGACCGGCGGATTGGGCGCCGTGGCGCCTTCATGGGCCCGCGCCAGATCCAGCGCATGCGCGAATGCACGCAGAATATTCTGCGTCGTACTGTCCTGATTGAGAATGCCTGTTGCTATGTCCATGCCCGTCTCGCCGTCACTTCAGACGAGGTCCAGGGCAAATGACGACGAACACGCGCTGTCCGGTGAACGGAAAGCGCGCGTGCACGATCATCGGTTCTCTTCCATCCGGACTATACCGTCGGCCCCGGAATTACGCCGGGTCTGCTGACCCCACCCCCAAGGGTGGGCGCTCGCGGGCTGATGCGCCGAAGGGCACAATTACCGCCGGTGGGGAATTACACCCCGCCCTGAGAACTCAGCGGCAAAGTAAGGGACGCAGACATCCTGATCAAGGGGGCACAAAGCCGCAACCCGTGAAGTCATTTGAGCTGCGACTGCTTTGGAGTGCCCGGTTTCGTCGCAGGGGCGGGAGTGGGGTCGGTTGCCGCCGGACGGCGACACGCCCATTTCCGTCCTTTCACCTCGCTGCAATGCCGAACGTCCGCTAGCGCATTTCGGGACTGACCGCGCAGCGACCGCAACAGGCCCGGCGCTGCCCTGTCGCTCAGCCCTTGCCCGGCAGATCCTTTGCCATGAAGGCGGCGAAGTCGTCCTTGTAGTCGGGATGCCAGCGCGACAGAGCCGGGCGGTCCGCGATGATGTCCATGGCGTTCCAGAAGATGCGCTTGTGGTCCACGTCATTGGGCGTGTCGTCATCGGGGCAGAGGATGAAGAAACGGTCCTGGGCGATCGCCTCCTCCATATGATCGATCACCTGTGCGGGCAGCCAGGCGCCGGGCCGGTGTTCGGCCGTGCCCGTCGTGGTCCAGCCGGGGATCAGCAAATGCGCGCTGATCCCCGCGCCTTCGCCCTCGCGACGGTCGCGTGCGCCGTCGCCCTCGCGCAGGTCGCGCGCCAGGTTCTGCGTATAGGCGTTCACCGCCGCCTTTGAGGTGTTGTAGGCCGGATTGCCGGGCGGATTGGTGAGGCCCTGCTTGGAGCCGGTATTGACGATGACGCCCGGCCGGCCCGCGGCCAGCATGCCCGGCAGGAACGCCTGCACGCCATTGACCACGCCCATGACATTGACCGCGAATACCCGCTGCCAGTTTTCATTGGCGTCGAGAATGCCGCCCGGGCCACCCGAGACAAAGGCGGCCGCATTGTTCATCAGCAGGGTCGGACTGCCCCAGCGGGCCGCAACCTGTTGGGCCAGGTCCTGCATGGCGCTGAAATCGGCGACATCGGCCGTGCTGGTCAGTACCTGGTCGCGACCGATCGTCTCATGCAGTTCGGCCGCGGTTTGCGCCAGCCTCTCGCCATCCACATCCACCAAGGCGATGCGCATGCCCGCCTGCGCCGCGCGCCGCGCCGCCGCCCGGCCAATGCCGCTGGCGCCCCCGGTAATCACCGCCACCCCGCCTGGCGCAAAACTCTGGCTCATCCGGCACTCCCCTCGTGATCTGTCCGGCCCCAGCCTAGCCCGATTTGCCGCGCGGCGCAGCCCGAGGGCCCCGGCGCGATAGCTGGTGGCAAAGCGCGGGCCGCCCTTGCCTTTTGGTCACCAAATTGTAAATGTCCTCAGCCCGGCTTGCCGGGTGTTTTTTGCTGCCTTTGTGCAGCCGCGTAGTGCCAGGGATATTGCCGCATGAAAGTCACGCTCGAACGCAATCATCTGCTCAAGTCGCTGAGCCATGTGCACCGGGTTGTGGAACGCCGCAACACCTATCCCATCCTCGCCAATGTGCTGTTCAAGGCCGGCGACGACAAGGTCGAGCTGCGCGCCACCGACCTTGATATCGAGGTGACCGAGAGCGTGCCGGCCATGGTCTCGACCCCCGGCACCACCACGGTGCCCGCCCATACGCTTTACGAAATCGTTCGCAAGCTCAGCGACGGCGCCGAAGTGCGGCTCGAGACCGATGGCGGCGAGAACATGGTTCTGACCTCCGGCCGCTCGCGTTTCAACCTGGCCTGCCTCAGCCCCGACAGCTTCCCCGACCTCAAGTCCGGCGCCTTCGGCCATGAATTTTCCATGCCGGTCACGGCCCTGCGCGAACTCATCGAGCGCACCCAGTTCGCCATCTCCAATGAGGAGACGCGCTACTATCTCAACGGCATCTATTTCCACACCATCGATATTACCGGCACCGGCACGGTGCTGCGCGCCGTGGCCACCGATGGTCACCGCATGGCCCGCGCCGAGATCGACGCGCCCGAAGGCGCCAAGGGCATGCCCGGCATTATCGTGCCGAAAAAGACCGTCGGCGAGGTGCAGAAGCTGGTCGATGGCGCCGAGGGCGAAGTGCTGGTGGAAGTCTCCGACACCAAGATCCGCTTCACCGTGGGTTCGGTCGTGCTGCTCAGCAAGCTCATCGAAGGCACCTTCCCCGACTATGACCGGGTGACCCCCAAGAACAACGACAAGCAGATGAATGTCGATCGGCAGAGCTTTGCCACGGCCGTCGACCGCGTCTCCACCATTGCCTCCGAGCGCGGCGGCAAGGCCGTCAAGCTGCAGGCCAAGGATGGCCTGCTCGAACTGTCGGTCACCAATCCCGATCACGGCACCGCGTCCGAGGAGCTCGCCGTCGAGTTCGACACCGACGGCTTCGAGATCGGTTTCAATGCCCGCTACCTGCTCGACATTATCGGCCAGATCCGCTCCGAAAGCGCCATCTTCATGTTCAACGATGCCGGCTCGCCCACCCTGGTCAAGGATGAAGGCGAAACCCGCGCGCTCTACGTGCTGATGCCGATGCGCGTGTAAGGCGGCAACCACGATCCGCCACCTTTCCCGCCTGCGCCTCACCGCCTTTCGCAACTATGCGGCGGCGGCGCTCGATCTCGACCAGCGCCATGTCGTGCTGACCGGGCCCAATGGCGCCGGCAAGACCAACCTGCTCGAAGCCATTTCCCTGCTCTCGCCGGGCCGTGGCGGCCACCGTGGAAACCGCTGACGGCCCCGCCGATATCGGCACCGGCGCGCTGCCCGATGGCGGCCGGCGCGTGCGCATCAATGGCGCCAATGCCCGCTCCATCGAGGCCATGAGCGACTATCTGCGCGTGCTCTGGCTGACCCCCGCCATGGATGGCCTGTT
>CAXBHD010000172.1:0-7322 GCA_963975335.1 uncultured Devosia sp.
AGAATGTTGCGGATGGTGCCATTGGGCGACTTCCACATCTTCTTGAGCTTGAATTCCTCCACGCGCTGCTCATCGGGCGTGATGGTGGCGCATTTGATACCGACGCCATGCTTCTGGATGGCATGGGCGGCGTCGACGGTGATCTGGTCATTGGTGGCGTCGCGGCTTTCGACGCTGAGGTCATAATATTCAATGGGCAGATCGAGATAGGGATGGATGAGCTTGTCCTTGATCGCCTGCCAGATGATCCGGGTCATCTCGTCGCCGTCGAGATCGACGACCGGGTTGGCGACTTTGATTTTACTCATCGGAAATATCTCCCTGAAATCCGTATCTTGACCCGCGGGCCGTGTTCCCAGCCCCTATAGCATCGGGTTCGGCATGGCGCAAAGGGAGCATCGGGCAAGGGGGCATGCCAGTTGACACCGTGCATATACACGCCTACCTGTCGCGGATGGATAGCGAGTTTGACTGGTGTGTTGTGCTCAACGCCCGCATGGCGGCGCGTGCAGTGACGCGGCTGGCGGATCGGCGCTTGCGGCCTTATGGCATTACGGCGGCGCAGTTCAGCATTCTGACAGCGCTGCTGGATCATCACGGCCGATCAGTGACGCAGCTGGCCAGTGCCATTGCCATGGACCGCAGTACGCTGTCGCGCAATTTGACACTGCTCGAGCGTCGTGGCCTGGTCAGCACAATGGCCGCCGAACGCGGCAATGGCCGCGTCAGCGCGCTGAGCGAAGCAGGGAACAAGGTGCTGGCTGCCGCCATTCCAGCCTGGCGGGACCAGCAATCGGCCTTTCGGGCTGGGCTGGACGATCCGGATTTTTCCACCGTGATTGCCGCCCTGCGGCAGTTGGCACGGCTTTAACACGATCCCGGAAAGCCGGGACGAAATGAGAATTGAACAGGAGCAAGTGCATGCTGAAGCCAGATCCTAGCGATCCAATCGTTGTCACCGGCATGGGCGTGGTCAGTCCACTGGGCGTGGGCGTACCGGTCATGTGGGGGCGGTTGATCGCGGGCCGCAGCGGCGTGGTGCAGAACGACCGCTTCGACACCGAGGGCTTTGGCGCCAGCATTGCCGGGCTGGTGCCCAGCAAGGCCAATGACCCCGAGGGCTTCGACCCGGTCGACTTCATCGATGGCAAGGACATCAAGAAGATGGACCTGTTCATCCAATATGGCATTGCCGCGGCGGCCGAGGCGCTGAACCAGGCCAACTGGCATCCGACCGAGCTGGCCGACCAGCAGGCCACCGCCACCATTATCGGCTCGGGCGTGGGCGGTTCGCCGGTCATGGGCCGGGCCGTCGAAATCATCCAGACCAAGGGCGCGCGGCGCCTGTCGCCTTTCACCATCCCCTCGTTCCTGGCCAATCTGGCCGCAGGGTGGCTCTCGATCCTGCACAGTTTCCGTGGTCCCATCGGCACGCCGGTCACCGCCTGCGCCGCCTCGGCCCAGGCCATTGGCGACGGCATGCGCCTGATCATGACGGGCGAGGCGGAAGTCGCCGTGGTCGGCGGGGCCGAAGGCTCGGTCGATCCGATCTCGGTGGGTGGCTTTGCCGCCTCGCGGGCGCTGGCCACCTCGTTCAATGACCGGCCGCAGCAGGCCTCGCGCCCCTTCGACAAGGGGCATGACGGGTTTGTGCTGGCCGAGGGCGCGGCCGTGCTGGTGATCGAAAAGCTCAGCCATGCCAAGGCGCGCGGCGCGACCCCCCTGGCCATCCTGGCCGGCTATGGCACTTCGGCCGATGCCTATCACCTGACCTCGGGTTCGCCCGATGGCGCCGGGGCCCAGGTGGCGATGCGCAATGCACTGACCATGGCTGGCATCGACCAGTCCCAGATCGGCTATGTCAACGCCCATGCCACCTCGACTGCGGTGGGTGACGCGGCCGAGATCGCCGGCCTATCGGCCATCTTTACCGGTCGCGGCAAGGATCTGGCCGTCTCCTCGACCAAGTCGGCTACCGGCCACATGCTGGGCGCGGCCGGGGCCTTCGAGGCGGTGGTGTCGGTGCAGGCTTTGCGCGAAGGCATGCTGCCGCCCACCATCAACCTGGATGATCCCGAGGAAGAGGCCGACAAATTCGATCTGGTGCCCAATGTGGCCAAGGCCAAGAGCGTGGACTATGCGCTGTCCAACTCCTTCGGCTTCGGCGGCGTCAATGCGGCGCTGGTGTTTGGCCGGATCTAGTCCCGGTCGCCCGCTTTGGGCGGCAGGGTTCTGACAAAGGCGCGGGCGATCTCGATCCATTGGATGAGACTTTCATCGTCCTCGATGGCATCGCCCGCGACCACGACAAAGCCGCTCATGCTGCGGCCGGTGAAATCCATCGGCCCGGCGCCGGGCAGAGCCAGCGTTGCTGCATAGGCCTGCTTGCCGCAGCGCACCAGCAGGCCGCCATCCTTCATCGGCCCAATCAGCATATTGCCGTGCCACATGAAGGCGGTGCCGCCGAACATGCGGCGTTCGCTGATATCGGGGTCATGGGCCAGTTGCAGGCGGATGCGATCTGCAAGTTCCTCGGATGCCATGCTCATGGCTGGCCCGCGCGATAGGTGTCGTGGCGGGGCAGGTGATCGGCCACCAGATCCCAGGCCTGCTGGCTGCGGGCGAAGATCAGCTGGCCGGGCACGAACCAGGCATTGTGCCCGGCGAAGAAGCCAACCGGGATCATGCGGATATCGGGGGCGCGGGAAGACTGACCGTAAAGCGGCGTGCCGCAATCAGGACAGAAGTGCCGCGTGAATGTCGCGCCGGAATCGCTTGGCCGATCGAAGGATTTTGCCGGGCCGGTCACCGTCAGCGCGGTCGCCGGGACCAGGGCGACGCTGGCATGGCCGCTGCCGGTGGCGCGCTGGCAATCAAGACACGAACATAGCAGCATCGAGACCACCGGGCCGCGCAGGGTGAGGGCCGTGGCGCCACAGGCGCAGCGGGCGGCAAGATCGATGCTGGGGCGGCCGGAAGGGGTCATGCGGCAAAGCTGGCACGCCGCGGCCCGGCCGGCAAGCGCGAGGCGCTTGCCTTTGGCGGCGTGCATGGCGACAGTGCCAGCGGCGAGACGAGGACGGTATGGCGCTTTTCCCCACTTATCCGATAGCGACCGAGAGGCTGCGGCTGCGCCCGTTTACCCGGGGCGACGTCGATGCGGTCTTTGCCTATCGGCGGCGCGAGGACGTGGCGCGCTACCTGTTCGACCTGCCGCTGAGCCGGGAAGACTGCGCCGAGGCGATCCAGCAGCGCATCGGCCAGGTGGCGCTGCAGGCGGAGGGTGACAAGATCGTGCTGGCGGTTGAACTGGCCAGCACGACGGCCCTGATCGGGGAAGTGTCGCTGATCTGGCGCAGCGCCGAAGCCCGGCAGGGCGAGGTCGGCTGGATATTTGATCCGCATTATCACGGCCAGGGCTATGCCACCGAGGCGGCCAATGCCCTGCTCGATCTGGGCTTCGGGCCGGGCGATATGCACCGCGTCGCGGCGCGCTGCGATGTGCGCAACGAGGCCTCGTGGCGGCTGATGTCCCGGCTGGGCATGCGGCGGGAAGCGCATTTCCGCGAGCATGCCGTGTTCAAGAGCGAATGGGACGAGGAATTTGTCTATGCCATGCTGTGGCGGGAATGGCAGGCTTTGCGCCAGGCTTCCGGCGGCTCCTGAGCGCTGCGCGCGGCGCCCCGGCGAAGCACAAGTTATTCCTGTGCCACAAGGAACCGGCGAACCAGCGCCACGTTAATGCCAGCATAGGGGCGGATTTGCGCTCCAAGTGCGGGGAGCGCAACGCCATGTCAAAATCGTCACGTTCATTGCCTATCAAGACCGAGCGTCTGGTACTGCGCTGCTTTGCGCGCGGCGACCTCGAGGCGCTCAGCGATTACCACGTGCTGCCGGCCGTGCAGCGTTATGCCTTTTTGCGCACGCGCGACCGTGACCAGGTCGACGAGGCGCTCAAGCTGATGAGCGGGCATGTCAGCCTGCAGCGGGCCGGCGATACGCTCACCCTGGCCGTGATCCGCCAGAAGGATCAGCAGCTGATCGGCCATGTGTCGCTGCACTGGACCGATTCCACCGCCAGCCAGGGCGAAGTGCGCTTCATCCTCAACCCGGTCTATTCGGGGTCCGGCTATACCAGGGAGGCGCTGTCGGCCCTGTTCGACCTGGCTTTCGGGCATTTCGGCATCCATCGCCTGCAGGTGCGGTCCGACGGCCGTAACCACAATTCCATCAAGCTCATGCAAAATATGGGCATGCGCCTCGAAGCGCATTACCGCGAACATGCGCTGTTCCAGGGCGAGTGGGACGAGGAACTGCACTTTGCCATTCTCGACCGGGAATGGCAGCAATCGAGCAAGGTCCGGCAGCTGCCGCCGCGGCATCGCGTCGCCTGATTTGCCTCACCGCAACAAAACACGCTATGTGCGCCCCATCTGAGGGTGGGGCACCATGGCCGGAACGGATTCTTCCATCGCAATCGAGCTGCTGCCGACGCCGGCGGTGATCCTGTGTGAACCCCAATTGGGGGAAAATATCGGCACCGCCGCGCGGGCCATGGCCAATTTCGGGCTGTGGGACCTGCGCTTGGTGCGGCCGCGCGATGGCTGGCCCAATGAAAAGGCCATTGCCACGGCCTCGCGCGCCGACCATGTCATCAACCAGGTGCGGGTATTCGAGACGCTCGAGGCGGCCATTGCCGACCTGACGCTGGTCTATGCCACTACCGCCCGGCTGCGCGGCATGCAGAAGGACGTCATCGGCCCCGATGAAGCCGCCACGCGCATGGTCGCCCATATTGGCGGCGGGCAGAAGGCCGGGCTGCTGTTCGGACGGGAAAAGTGGGGCCTGCTCAACGAGGAGGTGGCGCTGGCCGACATGATCGTCACCCTGCCGGTGGAGCCGGCCTTTGCCTCGCTCAATATCGCCCAGGCGGTGCTGATCCTGGCCTATGAGTGGCGGCGCCAGTCGGGCCAGGCGGCAAGCCTGCCCTTTGGCAGCCTGCTGCATGCGGTAGCCCCCCGCGCCGAGCTGGTGGGCATGTTCGAGCAGCTCGAATCGACGCTGGACGAAAGCGGCTTCTTCACCTCGCCGGAAAAGCGCGACGGCATGATCGACAATCTGCGCACGGCGCTGACCCGCGGCCAATTTTCGAGCCAGGAAATCCGCACCTTGCGCGGGGTGATTTCCTCGATCGACCGCCGCCACCAGCGCCCCAATCCCAACCGGCAGAAGCCGGCGCCCAAGGCTGAAGACTAGAGCAAGCGGCGACACATCGTGCCGGCGCCGTCAAGAAAGCGCGCCACCGAACGCTTTGTCCGCATTCCGCCTTTGACGGCATCAGAACGGCATGGCAAGCCCAGTCCATGAGCACGCCCGCACCCGCCGACAAATCCCGTCTTGCCTTCAGCTATATCGGTTTCCGCTATTTCTGGCTGACCACCCTGCTGGTCAGCTTTGCCGTGCAGATCATGTCGGTATCGATCGCCTGGCAGATCTATGACGTTACCGGCAATGTCTTCCTGCTCGGCCTGGTGGGGCTGAGCCTCTTTCTGCCGGCGCTGCTGCTGATGCTGATCACCGGTCTCACCGCCGACCGCTTCAACCGGCGCGGCATCATGGCCGTCTGCCTGGGCGTCGAGCTGGCCTGTGCGCTGGGCTTTCTGGCCTTCGTCAATGCGCAGGCGCATGAGGTCTGGCCGATTTTCGGCATTCTGATCGTGCTGGGCACGGCGCGGGCCTTTTGGGGGCCGGCGGCACAGTCCCTGGCGCCCAATCTGGTGCCGCCCCAGGCATTGAGCAATGCCATTACCGTCAATGCCTCGGCCTGGCAGTTCGCCTCGATCATGGGGCCGGCCGCCGGCGGCCTGCTCTATGGCCTGGCGCCCACGGTGGCCTTTGGCACGGGTGCGGCGCTGCTGCTGATCGCCATGGTCTGCGTGCTGCTGATCCCCAAGCCGGCGCAAAAGAGCGCTGGCCAGGCGACGAGCCTCGAGACCATCTTTGGCGGCTTCCGCTATATCTTCTCCAACAAGGTGGTGCTGGGCGCCATATCGCTCGACATGTTCGCCGTGCTGATGGGCGGCGCGGTGGCGCTGCTGCCGGTCTATACCAAGGATATCCTGCATGCCGGGCCGCAGGAACTGGGCCTGCTGCGCGCGGCGCCGGGCATAGGCGCCATTGTCATGGCGCTGGTGCTGACGCGCTTTCCCATTCGCGACCATGCCGGCAAGCTGCTCTTCGTCTTTGTCGGCTGTTTCGGCCTGTTTACTCTGGTCTTCGGGCTGTCGACCACGGCCTGGCTGTCGATTCCGGCTTTGGCGTTGGTGGGCGCCGCCGACATGGTCAGCGTGACGATTCGCGAGACCATCATGCAGCTCTGGACCCCCGAAGAGGTGCGCGGGCGGGTCAATGCCGTCAATTCGGTCTTTATCGGCGCCTCCAATGAGCTGGGTGAGTTCCGCGCCGGCACGGTGGCCCATTTCATCGGCCCGGTAGCAGCCGTGGCGGTGGGCGGGGTGGGCGCCATGGCGGTGGCCGTCATCTGGGCCATGATCTTTCCCGAACTGCGCCGGCAGCGTAGCCTCGACAAGAAGATGGTGGCCGATGGGTCAAGCGACCCCGAGGCTGCTTGACGAAAGCGTCGCAATTGCCTAAGACGCGCCCACCTATTGGGGCCTTCGGGTCCATAGGCGCACCCGGGATCTCCTGAATATTGGGGTCTGTCGGTCATCCCTCGGGATGGCAGAGGAGGGCGCGATCCGTTCACCTATCAGAAGGATACGCGATGTCGAAGCGTCATTCAGCCAAGTATAAAATCGATCGCCGTCTTGGCGAAAACATCTGGGGCCGTCCCAAGTCCCCGCTCAATGCCCGCGCCTATGGCCCCGGCCAGCATGGTCAGCGCCGCAAGGGCAAGCTGAGCGACTATGGTCTGCAGCTGCGCGCCAAGCAGAAGCTCAAGGGCTATTACGGTTCGGTCACCGAAAAGGCGTTCAAGCGCCTCTATACCGAAGCAGCCCGCGTCAAGGGCGATACCGGCGAGAACCTGATCGGCCTGCTCGAGAGCCGTCTCGACGCCATCGTCTATCGTGCGAAGTTCGTGGCGACCGTGTTTGCGGCCCGCCAGTTCGTCAGCCACGGCCACATCCTGGTCAATGGCAAGCGCGTCAACATCCCGTCCTACCAGGTTCAGGTCGGCGACAAGATCGAGGTGCGTGACCGCTCCAAGCAGCTCACCGTGCTGCTCGAAGCCACCCAGCTCGCCGAGCGCGATGTGCCTGACTATGTCGACGTCGACCACAACAAGATGACGGCAACCTTCG
>CAXBHD010000173.1:0-7276 GCA_963975335.1 uncultured Devosia sp.
CGTCGTCGCGGATCGAATCAAAGCCCTTGGTGATGTCTTCGTAGCGCTCGCCGATCTGCATGGCGGCAATCTGGGTGCGCACCACTTCGTTAAAGGCGCTGGCCTGGCTGAGCGTCCGGCCGATCAGCAGCACCCGCGTCTCGTCCAGTTCGGTGATCTGCTGCAACAGCCCGGTAATCGGGGCTTCGCCCTGCTGTTCGGGCCAGATTCCGAGGTCACGGATGGCGTTGACCGCCCTGTCCAGATATTGCAGTGGCTGGGCCGAAATGGCTCCGGGCGCCACCTCGGTGGTCGGTGCAGTCGTCACATCATTGGCCATTGTCTCGCTCCCGTTTCCCATGCCGAAACGGCAAAATGCGCCTCGTCGGCCATTGATCGCCGCTCTGTCGCCGCCTGACAATTGCATCGCTCTGCCAAGACAACTATTTAGACCATATTGGTGCGAAAAAGCCGCACGTAAAGAGCGGGGACGCAACTATGGCAGGCAGGGTTTTCGGCGGGCAAGGCGGCCACAATAGGGCCGGCACAGCCCCGTGCCGCGGGGGTATCGGCTGATGGACTTTGGCGGACGCTATATTGTTGCCGCGCCGCGGGTCGCCGTCTGGGCGGCGCTCAACGATACCGAAATGCTCAAGGCCGCCATTCCCGGCTGCCACAAGATCGCCTGGTCGGGGGATGACACGCTCGACCTCGAGATCAAGGTCAATCTGGGCGTCGTGCATCCCGTGTTCAAGGGCGACCTGGCGCTCAGCGGCATCGTGCCGGCCGAGCGCTATACCCTGACCGGCCGCGGCAAGGGCGGCCTGCTGGGCCTGGCCGAAGGCACGGCCGATATCATCCTCGACGATGCGGGCGATGATACGCTGCTGGTATTCAACGCCCAGGGCGGCGCCTCCGGCCAGATCATGAAGCTGGGCAAGGCCATTATCGGCCATTCGGCGCAAAAGGTCATCGATGGCTTTTTCGAGCGCTTTGGCGCGGCCATGGGCGCCAAGGTGACGCCCTTGCCGGTAGAGCCGGGCGTCGCGGCCGACCGGTAGCGCTGAGGCGAGGCGGGCATGGGGGCATGGTATCGGCAGGAGCTTTAGCAAAGCCGTAACCATAGCTGCAGCTGCCTTCAAAGCATCACAATCTGGCGGCGCCGGCCGGGCTAAGAGGGCGCTCCGGATCGTTCAACTTTGCAGCAAATTGTCATGACCAGCCAGACCCGCGACACCATCGCCCTGTTCGCCATCGGCTCGCTGGCCATTCTGGTCGTGCTGTTTGCCGATCGCGACCTCGAGCAGCTCTTCCTGTCGGTGCTGGCCCGCCTCTAGCGGCGGCGGGCTTGAGCGCGACCGATCAGCCTGCCAGCACTGAATGACCGATTTTTGACCAACCGGAAAAATTTGTGCAATTGCATCTTGCAAGCCGCCGTTTTGCACGATTGTATCGGCGGCTAGTGCACGCCGAGTACCTGATGGGGCTTTTGCCGGCGCGAGCGTGCAAGACAGGGAGATGCAATCTATGAAAATTTCGACCCTTACCAAGGCCGTCGCTGGCGGCGTGGCCGCAAGCGCGCTCATGGCTGGCGTGGCTTTCGCCGACGGCGCACTCGTCTATGACGGCGGCGGCAAGTTCGACAAATCGTTCAACGAAGCCGCCTATATGGGCGCTGAAAAGTTCAAGGCCGAAGGCGGCGCCTACCAGGACCTCGAAATCTCGGGCGACGCCATGCGCGAACAGGCCGTTCGCCAGTTCGCCTCGCGCGGCAACAACCCGATCGTGCTGCCGGGCTTTTCGTGGGAAACCGCTTTGCGCGCCGTCGCCCCTGAATTCCCCGATACCAAGTTCACCATCATCGACACCGTTGTCGACCTGCCCAACGTGCAGTCCGTCGTGTTCAAGGAACAGGAAGGCTCCTACCTTGTCGGCATTCTGGCTGCCATGCAGTCCGAAAGCGGCAAGATCGGCGTCGTCCCGGCCTTCAACTTCGACCTGCTCGAAGCCTTTGCCTGCGGCTATGCCCAGGGCGCCAAGTCGGTCAATCCCGATATCGAAGTGCTCGAGACCTATGTCGGCACCGGCTTTGAAGCCTTCAACGACCCGGTCAAGGCGACCGAAGTGGCCAAGTCCCAGCTCGACCAGGGCGTGGACGTGATCTTCCAGGTGGCCGGTGGCGCCGGCGCGGGCGTGCTGCAGGCTGCAGCCGATGCCGGCAAGTTCGGCATTGGCGTGGACTCCAACCAGAACCATCTGCATCCCGGTTCGGTGCTGACCTCGATGACCAAGCGCGTCGATGTGGCCACCTACAATGCCATGAAGGGCGTCGAAGACGGCACCTGGGCTCCCGGCCTGATCGTGCTCGGCCTGGCCGAAGACGGCGTTGGCGCGGCCATCGACGACAGCAATGCCGACCTGATCACCCCCGAAATGCAGGCTGCCATCGACAAGGCGACCGCCGACATCGTCTCCGGCGCGGTCACCGTGCACGATTTCCGCACCGACAAGACGTGCCCGTCACTCTGATGACCATGGGGTTGGACTTTCATCGATGACAAGTCTTGACCCGACACACCAGCAGCGGCCCGAAAGGGCCGCTGCTGCGCCACTGGCCATCGAGTTGATCGGCATCAACAAGCATTTCGGCCCGGTCCACGCCAATCGCGACATCCACCTCGCCATCCGCCGCGGCACGGTGCATGGCATTGTCGGGGAAAACGGCGCCGGCAAATCGACGCTGATGTCGATCCTTTACGGCTTCTATACCGCTGACAGCGGCGAAATCCGCGTCAATGACGTGGCCCATGCCATTACCGACAGCCGCCATGCGCTGGCGCTCGGCATCGGCATGGTGCACCAGCATTTCATGCTGGTCGACAATTTCAGCGTGCTCGAAAATGTCGTGCTGGGCGCGGAAAACTCGGCGCTGCTGGCCCCGACCCTGAGCAAGGCGCGCGACCAGCTCAAGCAACTGGCCCGCGACTATGGGCTCGAGGTCGATCCCGACGCCATTGTCGAGAATCTCTCGGTCGGCCAGCAGCAGCGCGTTGAAATTTTGAAGGCGCTCTATCGCGGCGCCGAAATCCTCATTCTGGACGAGCCCACCGGCGTGCTGACGCCGGCCGAGGCCGATCACCTGTTCCGCATTCTCGGCAAGCTGCGCGACGAGGGCAAGACCATCATCATGATCACGCACAAGCTGCGTGAGATCATGGCCATTACCGATGCCGTCTCGGTCATGCGCCAGGGCGAAATGGTCGCCACGCTGAGCACGGCCGAGACCTCGCCCGAACAGCTCGCCGAGCTCATGGTGGGCCGCCATGTGCTGCTGCGCGTCGACAAGGGCCCGGCCAATCCGGGCAAGGTATTGCTGTCGGTCGAAGATCTCGTCGTTACCGACGATTTCGGCGTGCCGCGCGTCAAGCATGTGAGCTTTGAGGTCCGCGCCGGCGAGATCGTCGGCATTGCCGGCGTCGCGGGCAATGGCCAGTCCGAACTGCTCGAATCCATTGCCGGCATGCGCGACCAGGCGGCAGGCGTGGTGCGCCTCAATGGCGCGCCGCTCTCGCTCGAAGGCGATGATGGCGCCGCCCGCGCCCGCGCTGCAGGCCTCGCCCACGTGCCCGAGGACCGGCTGCGCATGGGCCTGGTCACCAACTTTTCCGAATGGGAAAACACCATTCTCGGCTATCAGCACTCCTATGGCGATGGCCCCGCCCTCGATATTGCCAAGGCGCGCTCGACGGCGGAAGAATATATCAAGAAATTCGACATCCGCCCGGCCAATATCGACCTCAAGACCGCCAATTTCTCCGGCGGCAACCAGCAGAAGATCGTGCTGGCGCGCGAGATGGAGCGCAATCCGGAAGTGCTTATCGTCGGCCAGCCGACGCGCGGCGTCGATATCGGCGCCATCGAATTCATCCACAATCAGATCATCAAGATGCGCGACGCCGGCAAGGCCATTCTGCTGGTCTCGGTCGAGCTCGACGAAATCCGCTCGCTCTCGGACCGCATCCTGGTGCTGTTCGATGGCCAGATCGTCGGCGAGGCCGATCCGGCCACGGCCGACGAGACCGAACTGGGCCTGCTGATGACCGGTTCGCACCCCGATCGCGTGGTCACCACGCCCGGCACGCTGCCGGCACACGAGACGCCGATCCAGCAGGTGCTGGTTGAAATGAGCCCCAAGAACAATTCCGGCAGGGAAACCAACTGATGACGACCTTGCCGCGCTGGGCCGACGTGGTCCTTCTGCCTTTGCTCAATGTGGTGCTGGCCTTCCTGGTGGGGGGCCTCATCGTGCTCGCCGTCGGGCAGAACCCCATCGAGGCGGTCGGCATCATGCTCTATGGCGCCTTCGGCTATGGCTCGGGCTTTGGCTATACGCTCTACTACACCACCGACTTCATCTTTGCCGGGCTGGCCGTGTCGCTGGCCTATCATGCCGGCCTGTTCAATATCGGCCCCGAAGGCCAGGCCTATGTCGGCGGCCTCGGCGTCATCCTGATCGGGCTGGCGCTCAACGGCACCCATTGGGCCATTGTCTTTCCGCTGATGATCGTCTGCGGCGCCGCCTTCGGCGCGGTCTGGGCCTTCATTCCCGGCTATCTGCAGGCCAAGCGCGGCAGCCATGTTGTGATCACCACCATCATGATGAACTTCATCGCCGTCTCGATGATGGGCTATATCATTTCGCGCATCCTCAAGCCCGCCGGCGTCAATTCCGACGAAAGCGCGCCGCTCGACGCCATTACCCGCGTGCCGCAGCTGCGCAGCTTCATCGAGCTGTTCAAGAATTCCCCGGTCAACCTGACCTTCTTTCTGGCCATTATCGCGCTGTTCTTCGTCTATTGGCTGATCTGGCGCACCAAGTTCGGCTATGCAGTGCGGGCGCTGGGCAATAATCCGGTGGCCGCCAACTATGCCGGCATTTCCAACCAGAAGATGATCATGATCGTCATGGCGCTGGCCGGCGCCTTTGCCGCCATGGTCGCGGTCAACAATGTCGGCGGCGTGCAGGGCCGCCTGATCCTCAATTTCGTCAATGGCGCCGGCTTTGTCGGCATTGCCGTGGCCTTCATGGGCAAGGGTCATCCGGTGGGCGTCGGCCTGTCGGCCCTGCTCTTTGGCATCCTCTATCAGGGCGGGCAGGAGCTGGCCTTCCAGATGCCCGGCATTACCCGCGAAATGATCGTCACCATCCAGGCTTTGGTGATCCTGTTTACCGGCGCCATGGGCGACATGCTGCGCGGCCCGCTGGCGCGCATCCTGGCCCAGCCCGATCCCGTGGCCGGAGGCAAGTGATGGAACAGTATCTCGTCGACATCACCCTGATCCTTGATTCCACCATCCGCCTGGCGGTGCCGCTGATCCTGGCCTGTCTGGCCGGGCTCTATTCCGAGCGCGCCGGCATTGTCGATATCGGGCTGGAAGGCAAGCTGCTGGCCGGCGCCTTTGCCGCCGCCTCCATGTCGGCCGTTACCGGTTCGGCCTGGCTGGGCCTTTTGGCCGGCGTGGGCGCGGCACTGCTGTTTTCCGGCATTCATGGCCTGGCCTCGATCAACTTCAAGGGGAACCAGACAATTTCGGGCGTGGCGCTGAACTTTCTCGCCGCCGGCCTCACCACCTTCCTGGGCCAGAGCTGGTTTCATCGCGGCGGCTATACGCCCCAGCTGAGCGGCGACCAGCGCTTCAGCCCGATCACGCTGCCCTTTGCCGAGCAGCTGCGCGACGTGCCGGTGCTGGGCCAGATCTACTGGGAGCTGATCTCGGGCCACAATATCATCACCTATTTCGCCTTTTTCTGCGTGCCGGCGACCGCCTTCGTGCTGTTCCGCACCCGCTTCGGCCTGCGCCTGCGCGCCGTGGGCGAAAATCCCAAGGCCATCGACACGGCGGGCATTTCGGTGACCCGGCTGCGCTACCAGGCGCTGGTCATCACCGCCGTGCTGGTGGGTATTGGCGGGGCCTATCTCTCCATCGCCCAGTCGGCTGGCTTCAACAACAACATGTCGGCCGGCCGCGGCTATATCGCGCTGGCGGCGCTGATCTTTGCCAAGTGGCGGCCCGGTCCGGCGCTGCTGGTCTGCCTGATGTTCGGTTTCCTCGACGCGGTGCAGTTCCGCATCCAGGGCCAGTCCTTCCCCATTATCGGGGAGGTGCCGGTGCAGGCCATCCAGGCGCTGCCCTATGTGCTGACCGTGGTGCTGCTGGCCGGCTTTATCGGCCGGGCCGTGGCGCCCAAGGCGGCGGGCGTGCCCTATACCAAGGAACGCTAGGGCGGGCGCTCGACCCATAGCTCTACCAAAGAGGATTGCGCATGGCTGATACATCAAGGGACCAGGCGCTGTTCCTGGCCGCCGAAGCCATTCGAGCCAAGGCCTATGCGCCCTATTCCCGCTTTCAGGTCGGCGCGGCGATCCTTGCCGATGACGGCAAGATCTATAGCGGCTGCAATGTGGAAAATGCCGCCTATCCGGTGGGCAATTGCGCCGAGCCCAGCGCCATCGCCGCCATGCTGGCCGGCGGCGCCAGGCGCATCAAGCGCATCTATGTCACCGGGCCGGGCAGCATGCCGGTTACCCCCTGCGGCGGTTGCCGCCAGCGCATCCGCGAATTTGCCGATCTCGATGTCGAGATCATCTCCCACGGCATCGACGGCGAGCCCCTGATCTGCACGCTCGAGCAGTTGCTGCCGCACAGCTTCGGGCCGGAGTATCTGCCAAAATGACCAAAGCCGCCAAGATCATCAGCAAAATTGCCGGCAAGGAGCCGCTGGCAGCCGCCATCGTGCTGGGCTCGGGCCTGTCCTCGATCGGCGAGTTGCTGGCCGACAAGGTCACCATTCCCTATGCCGAGCTCAAGGGCTTTCCCGGTGGCGGCGTCTCCGGTCATGGCCGCGACCTGCTGATCGGCGTGCTGGGCGGCAAGCGCGTCGCCGTGCTGACCGGCCGCGAGCACTATTACGAGCATGGCAATGCGGCCGCCATGCGCCCGGCCCTCGAGGCCATGGCCGAGCTCGGCGCCGAAAAGCTGCTGCTGACCAATTCGGCCGGCTCGCTCGATCCGCGTTTCCAGCCCGGCGACCTGATGGTGCTGGCCGATCACATCAACTATGCCGGCATGAATCCGCTGATTGGCGAGGCCACCGACCGGCGCTTTGTCAACATGGTCAACTGCTATGACCCCGACCTGCGCGCCAAGGCGCAGGGCCTGGCCGAGCGCCTCGACATCAAACTCGGCGAAGGCATCTATCTGTGGTATTCTGGTCCCAGCTTCGAGACCGTCGCCG
>CAXBHD010000174.1:0-7268 GCA_963975335.1 uncultured Devosia sp.
ACCCTCGTCACTTGCTTGGGAAGCAAAAGCTCTACCATTGAGCTACACCCGCATCGGGCGAATAGATGCTGGAAATCGCCGCGGGCGTCAAGGCGTCGTGACGCGTCTCCTGCGGCCAGGCCCGCCATTGCCGCCCTCCGGCGGCGTGCAGGTCCATTGCGGCGGGATTTTTTCATCCAGCCGTCGCCCTGCTGCAGATTTTCTTGCTATAGCGGGCGCGACTTTGCGGCGCATTGGCCTGATCCGATGGCAGGCGCGTCGCCGGCCCCACAAAGGAGACTGCCATGCGCCGACTGACCCGATTACTGGCCATGGCCTGGCTGCTGGTGGCTGTGCCGGCATCCGCCCAACCCGCAGCGCTGCCGGTCCTGACCATTGGCGTGCAGGAAAGTGGCACGGTGCAGTGGGAAATCGAGACCATCCAGCGGCTCGGCCTCGCTGCAAAGCATGGCTTTGAACTGCAGGTCCGTCCCCTGGCCGATAGCCGGGCCGGCCAGATTGCCCTGCAGGCCGGTGCCGTCGATGTTATCCTGTCCGATTTCGTCTGGGTCTCCATCCAGCGTCACGCCGGCAATGACGTCACCATGGTGCCCCATTCGCTGGCCGTCGGCGGACTGATGCTGGCGCCCGACAGCACCATGACAGAGGTCCAGGACCTCAAGGGCACCACCCTTGCCGTCGCCGGCGGGCCGGTCGACAAGAGCTGGGTCGTGCTGCAGGCCTATTATAACAAGCTGACCGGGGCCAACCTGGTCGACGACGTGACCGTCAACTACGGCGCGCCGCCGCTGGTCAATGAGCTGCTGGCTGCGGGCCGGGTCGAGGCCGGGCTCAATTTCTGGCACTTCAACGCTCGCGCCAAGGCGGCAGGCCTGACCGAACTGCTTTCGGTGGCCGACATGCTGACCGCCCTGGGCGTTGCCGAGCAGCCGCCGCTGCTGGGCTGGACCTTCACTGACGCCACGGCAGCCGCCAAGGCCACTGCGCTCATCGCTTTTCTCGACGCCTCCTTTGCCGCCAAGGCCGTGCTGCTCAATGACGATGCCGCCTGGGAGCCACTGCGGGCGCTGATGGGGGCCGCCGATGACGCGACCCTGTTCACCCAGCTGCGCGACGACTATCGGGCCGGCATTGTCACCCGCTACCAACCCGACCGGATGGAGGCGGCCGCAGCGGCCTTTGCGCTGATGGCCGAATTCGGCGGCAGCGAACTGGTTGGCGACACCCAGACCCTGGCCCCGGGCACCTTCTGGCAAGGCTACAGCAAATAGATCCGGCAGCGCCCCCAGCAGCGGGCCCGAGCGGGCAGGGGCATCGCGCCCCGGCCGCGCTGAGCTATCTGTCGCTGCCGCTGCTGCTGGTCCTCTGGCAGCTATTGGCCATGGTCTTCGTCCATCGCCTGTTTCCCTCGCCCCTGGCGGTGGCTGGGCAAATGTGGTCGGCCGCCACGACGGGGTCGCTGCTGGTCGATCTCGGCCGCACCATGCTGCGCGCAGCCATCGCCTTTGTCGCGGCCATGGCCCTGGGCACGGCCATCGGCATTGCCTTTGGTCGCCTGCGCTGGGTTGATCGGCTGTTTTCCGGCTGGCTGGTGGTGGGGCTCAACCTGCCGGCCATCGTGGTTGCCATCGTGCTCTATATCTGGCTGGGGCTGACCGATCTGGCGCTGATCCTGGCCGTCATCGTCAACAAGCTGCCGCTGGTGGTGGCCATTGTGCGCGAGGGCGTGCGCAGCTTTGCTCCTGACTTTGACGAACTGGCCGCCGTGTATCGCCTTTCGGCCTGGCGGCGCCTGCGGCTGATCTTTGTGCCGCAATTGCTGCCCTTCGTGCTGGCGGCGGCGCGCACCGGCCTGTCACTGATCTGGAAGATCGTCCTGGTCTTTGAGGTTCTGGGCAGCGATGGTGGCGTCGGCTACCGCATTGCGGTGCAGTTCCAGTTTTTCGACATGGCCGGGATCCTGGCCTATACGACTGCTTTCATTCTGGTCGTGCTGGCTTTTGAATATGGCGTCTTGCGGCCGCTGGAGCGGAGGGTGATGCGATGGCGTCCGGTCCAGGCATAGATCTCGATATTGCGCGCAAGCTTTATCCCGGCGCGGCCACGCCGCTGCTGGAAAACCTGCAATTGGTGCTGGCGCCGTCCAGCGTCGTGGCGCTGGTGGGGCCGTCGGGCGTCGGCAAATCGACAATCCTGCGCCTGCTCGCCGGCATTGATCGCGATTTTGCCGGATCTATCAGCATTGCGGGCGTCCCGGCCCATGCGGCGCCGCCGCCCGGTTTCGTCTTCCAGGATCCGCGGCTGCTGCCCTGGCTGAGCGCGGCGGACAATATAATGGCGGTGGCCCCTGGCATTACCCCCGCCATGGCGCAGGCGGCTTTGGCGCAGGTCGGGCTGGGCGCGGCCGCAGCGCTGTATCCGCATCAGCTGTCGGGCGGCATGCAGCGGCGCGTCGCCCTAGCGCGCGCTTTCTCGGTCAATGCCGGCCTGCTGCTGCTCGACGAGCCCTTTGTCTCGCTGGACCGCATTTTGGTGGCCGACATCCAGCAGGTTTTCGCCTTGCTGATCGCGCGCTCGCAACCCACCGTGGTTCTGGTGACCCACCTTGCCGACGATGCGGCGCGGCTGGCCGATCGGGCCGTGGTGCTGGACGGTCTGCCGGCGCGCCTTGTCGCCGATATCGCCCTGCCGGTGCCACCGGCGCAGCGCGACGAAACGATCCTGGCCGATTATCGGGCCCAGCTCGAGGCGGCGCGCCAGCGGACCTATTCGCTATAGGGCTTGAAATGCTTGGAGAGCTTGAGGGTCTGCGCCTGATAGTTCGAGCCCAGCGCCGAGCCATAGAGCCGGTCGGGTTGTTCGGCCAGCCGCTCATAGATCAGCCGGCCAATGGTCTGGCCATGGCCGAGCAGGAAGGGCACTTCGCGGCTGCGCACTTCCAGCACCGCGCGGCTGCCGGTGCCTCCGGCGGGGGAGTGGCCAAAGCCGGGGTCGAAGAAGCCGGCATAATGCACGCGGAATTCGCCCACCAGCGGATCAAAGGGCATCATTTCGGCCGCATGGGTCGGCGGGACGTGGACGGCCTCGTCGCTGACCAGGATGTAGAATTCGTCGGGGTCGAGGATCAGTTCTTCGCGGCCGCGATTATGCAGCGGTTCCCAGAAGTCGTGCACATCGAGCGCGGCCTTCCTGTCGACATCGACCACCGCGGTGTGCCGCTTGGAGCGGAAACCGACCAGGCCATTGCGGCCCACCCCCTTGAGGTCGATGGAGAGCGCCACGCCATCGCCGACCGGCACGTCATTGTCGAACACCAGCGTATCGCTGGCATGCAGCGCCTGATGCTCGGCCACCGTGAGGCGATTGTCGCCGCAGCGGAAGCGCATCTGGCTCAGCCGCGAGCCGGTGCGCACCAGGATGGGAAAGGTGCGCGGGCTGATCTCGACATAGAGCGGCCCGCTATAGCCGGCGGGCATCTGGTCGAAGCCGCGCGCGCGGTCGCCAATGACGCGGGTGAAGACGTCGAGCCGTCCGGTCGAGCTTTTGGGATTGGCCGAGGCGCTGACCATGTCCGGCAGGTCGAGGCTTTCCTGCAGCGGTACCAGGTAAACGCAGCCGCGTTCGAGGACGGCGCCGCGCGTCAGGTCGATCTCATGCAGCTTGAGCGCCTCGATGCGTTCGGCTACCGAATGGCTGGGACCGGGCAGAAAGCTCGAGCGCACGCGAAAGGCGACCTCGCCTAACCGGAGATCGAGGCTTGCCGGCTGCACCTGATCACTGTCAAAGGCGCGATCCGCCCTGATGGCGCCCTGCTGGTGCAGGGCCTCGATCAGCCGCGCCGGAAACACGCCCTGCGGCCAGCTCTGTTGCTTGTCCATGCTTCTGCGTTCCCGGTGCTTTGGCTGTCTCTAGCAATCCCTGCAATTGACGCCAACAACCAATTGGCCTTAGATCACATCCCAGTGGTGATTTGGCCGGTCGCTTGCAGCCACTTTAAACAAATTGCTAAAGACCGTTTGGGAACCGGCCGCCTGTCAGCGTGCCGGTTTTTTGTTTGAAAGCGTGACCGATGTCCAGAGCCAACAACCCCCTTCTCGATCCGGCCCGCCGGTCCCCGGAAACCCAGCTGGTCCATGGCGGCACGCATCGCACCGAATTCAACGAGACCAGCGAGGCGCTGTTTCTCAATTCCGGCTACAGCTATCCCAGCTCGGACCATGCCGAGCGCCTGTTCAAGGGCGAGATCCCGGGCGCCCATAACTATTCCCGCTTTGCCAATCCCACTGTCGACGTGCTGCAGACGCGCATGGCGCTGCTCGAGGGCGCCGAGGCCGCCCGCGGCTTTGCCACCGGCATGGCCGCTGTCACCGATGCGGTGATGAGCCAGGTCCGCGCCGGCGATCATATCGTGGCGTCGCGCGCACTGTTTGGCGGCTGTCGCTTTGTCGTCGAGGATTTCATGCCGCGCTATGGCGTCAGCTCGACCCTGGTCGATGGCCGCGACCCGGCCAATTTTGCTGCCGCCATGCAGCCCAATACCAAGGTCGTGTTCATCGAGACCCCGACCAATCCCTCGCTCGAACTGGTCGACATCAAGGCGGTGGCCGATATCGCCCATGCCCATGGCGCCGTGCTGATCGTCGACAATGTCTTTGCCACCGCGCTCTATCAGAAGCCGCTCGAGCTGGGCGCCGATCTCGTCACCTATTCGGCCACCAAGCATATTGACGGCCAGGGTAGGGTGCTTGGCGGCCTCGTGCTGGGCTCCAAAAAGCTGATCGAGGGCGACCTGCACACTTTTCTGCGCCAGACCGGCGCCTCGATGAGCCCCTTCAATGCCTGGGTGCTGCTCAAGGGTCTCGAGACCATGTCGCTGCGCGTTCGCCAGATGACCGACAGCGCCGAAAGGCTTGCCGACGCGCTGGCCAGCCATCCCAAGCTGGACCGGGTGATTTACCCGCATCACCCCAGCCATCCGCAATATGACCTGGCCAAAAGCCAGATGACACGCGGCTCGTCCCTGCTCGCCCTTGAGGTCAAGGGGGGCCAGGAAGCCGCCTTTGCCCTGTCGGATGCTTTGGCGGTGATCCTGATTTCCAACAATCTGGGCGACGCCAAATCGCTGATCACCCATCCGCGCACCACCACCCATGCACGGCTGACCGAGGAGGCCCGGCTCGAAGTGGGCGTCACCCCCGGCCTGCTGCGGCTCTCGGTCGGGCTTGAGGCGAGTGATGATCTGCTCGCCGACCTGCTCTATGGTCTCGATCAGCTCTAGGGAGGCGAAACGGTGCAGCTAAAGGGTCTGATGAGCGCCGTGCTGGCGCTGGCATTGGCGGCGCCGGCCTTGGCCCAGGTCTTGCCCTATCACGCCGATCCGTCGGCGCGCGAAATCCTGCCCGGCGCGAGCGCCGTCCCGGCCATTCGTTTTCTCACGACGGCCGATTTTCCGCCGTTCAATTTCCGCGACAGTGGCGGCGAGCTGATCGGCTTCAATGTCGATCTGGCCAAGGCCATCTGCCAGGAAGTCAATGTCGCCTGCACCATCCAGGCCTGGCCCTGGGCGCAGGCGGCCGACGCCTTATCCGACAATCAGGGCGATGCGCTGATTGCCGGGCTCGAAATCTCCCCGGCCAATGGCGAGCTGTTCGATTTTTCCGCCACCTATATGGCGCTGCCGGGACGCTTCGTGACGCGGCAGGCCGATATGGCGGCCTTTGATCCGGACAAACTGGCGGGCAGGACGGTGGCCGTGCGGCGTGGCAGCGTCCACGAGACCTTCATGCAGCGCTACCTGCCTGCCGTATCCCTGCAGGTATTTGACACGGAGTTGGAGGGCCTTGAGGCCCTCAAGGCCGAGGATGTCGAGGTCTTTTTTGGCGATGGCATGCGCGCCGCCTTCTGGATCAATGACAATCTCGAATGCTGCGGTTTTGCCGGCGGCGCCTATTTTCGCCCGGCTTTGTTCGGCGAAGGTCTCGCCATTGCCCTGCCCGCCGGGCACGATGGCGTCCGCCACGCCATCGACTGGGCGCTGGTGCGCCTCAAGGACAATGGCGTGCTCGACGAGCTCTATCTGCGCTGGTTCCCGGTCGGCTTTTACTGATCGGGCATCCGGCGATGCCGGGCGCGGGCCGCCACTTCGATGGCGGCCGTGGTCAGGCGGTCGAGATCGAGTCGGTCGCGCAGCATTTCGAGAAACCGCAATTCTTCCTGCTCGAGATGCAGGTCCACCGAGGTCACGTCCACGGCCAGGGCATAGGCGGTGTCCTGCAGCTTGGCGGGCAGGGCGGCAATGGCATCGTCGAGCACCTGATCGAGTCCGCCCGGGCCATTGAGCGTGTCGGCGCAGGCATTGGCCACGGCGCGCAGCCGGCTTGGATCGAAGGCCGCAAAGACCGGCAGCCGGCTGATCAACCCCTGGATGCGCACCAGCTCCTTTTCGGTCATCTGGCTGTCCGAGGAGGCAGCAACGATCATCAGGTGGATCAGGGCGTCGTGGGCGCTATTGGGCATGGATCAATCCAGAATGGGGCGTCTTCCTGCGATAGCTAGGCGCCTCCGGCAGGCTTGGCAAGCGCGCCGATCCTTGAAGTCGTTGACGTCCATGCGGCGGGATGCAACACAACGCGGCGTCCCCTCCTCTCGAAAGGCTGCCCTTTGTCGCCCGCTCCTTTGCCCGTTCTCGACCCTGCGTTTTTTGACGCTGCCCAGACTGCCCGCGCCTGGCCGTTTGAGGAAGCCCGCAAGCTCGTCAAGCGGCTGGAGAAAACCGGCAAGGGCGAAGCCATATTCGAGACCGGCTATGGCCCCTCGGGCCTGCCCCATATCGGCACCTTCGGCGAAGTGGCCCGCACCACCATGGTACGCACGGCCTTCCGTCTGCTGACGCGCGACGAAATCCCCACGCGGCTGATCTGCTTTTCCGACGATATGGATGGCATGCGCAAGATTCCGGAAAACGTGCCCTCGCGCGAGGCCATGGAGCCGCATCTGCAAAAGCCGCTCAGCGCCGTGCCCGATCCCTGGACCAATGAATATGCCAGCTTTGGCGACCACAACAACGCCATGCTGCGCCGCTTCCTCGATACTTTCGGCTTCGATTACGAGTTTGCCAGCGCTACCGACTACTACAAGTCCGGCAAGTTCGACACCGTGCTGCGCCTCGGCGCCGAGCGCTATGATGCGATCATGAAGGTCATGCTGCCCAGCCTCGGCGCCGAGCGCCAGGCCACCTATAGCCCCTTCCTGCCCATCTCGCCGATTTC
>CAXBHD010000175.1:0-7264 GCA_963975335.1 uncultured Devosia sp.
CCCGGAACTTGGCCGCATACATAGGGAAAATGCCCCCCCCTGTCAACGCGGTCTGGCCGGACTTTTCACGCAATTGTCGTCAAGCGGTCGGCGCACTTCTACCCTGCCCCATTAACCCCTCATAGGCAAAGCCACGCTAAGCTCGCCGCGCATATTCTGACAGGACGACAGCATGGCCAATGAGGAAATTACCAAGCGCGGCGTATTGGTCGCCGACCCCTCCCCGCATATGGCGGGCCTGGTCATCACCATGCTGCGCGGTCTGGGCCGCAAGGACATCCGCGAGGCCAATGATGCCGCCAAGGCCATGACCGAGCTGACGCGCCGCAGCTTTGATATCGTCATCATCAATGACGTGCTGGGCGGCATGGACGGCGTGGCCTTCACCAGGAAGCTGCGCGCCAATACCGATTGTCCCAATCGGCTGGTGCCCATCATCATGATCAGCGCCGCGCCCGATGCCGAGCGCATTGCCGCGGCCCGCGATGCCGGCGTCACCGAATTCCTGCGCAAGCCCTTTGCCGCCAACCACCTGCAGGCCCGCCTCACCAGCATCGAGGTCAATCCGCGCAGCTTCATCGAGGCGCCCCAGTTCAAGGGCCCCGACCGGCGCCGCAGAACCGTCGATGTCGGCACCGACCGGCGCGGCGATGCTGCAGCTGACCGGGTAACAGACTAGAAGACGGCCTTTTTCTAGGCAGGCAAAGGTCTGCGCAGCAAAAGGCCCGCTTGCGCGGGCCTTGCAGTCTAGGCTTCGATCACCGCCTCCTGGGGCACTTCGATCTCGCGCCAGCGGTGGCACGCCACCAGCCGATCCCCCTCGATCCGCTCGAGCACCGGGCGCTTTTCGGCGCAATAGGGCTTGGCGAAGCGACAGCGCGTTCGGAAGGTGCAGCCCGAGGGCGGGTTGATCGGCGAGGGAATCTCTCCCTTCAGCGCATCGATATTGCGCAGGCGCGCCAGCTTGGGGTCCGGGATCGGCACGGCGGTCAGCAGCGCCCGCGTATAGGGATGCTTGGGGTCGTGATAGATCTCGTCGCCGTCCGCCAGCTCGACAATGCGCCCCAGATAGAGCACCAGAATGCGGTCCGACACATGCCGCACCACGCTGAGATTATGGCTGATGAAGATCAGCGTCAGCCCGAACTCGTCCTTGAGGTCGGCCAGAAGGTTGAGGATCTGCGCCTGGATCGACACGTCGAGCGCCGAAACCGGCTCGTCGCAGACGATGAGCTTGGGTTCGGTGATCAGCGCCCGGGCAATGCCGATGCGCTGGGCCTGGCCGCCGGAAAATTCATGCGGATAGCGGTTGATCATCTCGGGCAGCAGCCCGACCGAAGCCATGGTCTTGAGCACGCGGGCCCGGCGCTCGGCGCTGTTGAGCTCGGGGCGCAGGGTGCGCAGCGGATCGGCAATGATCTCGCCCACCGTCATGCGCGGATTGAGCGAGGCCAGCGGATCCTGGAAGATGATCTGCAGGTCCTGCCGCCGCATCCGCATTTCCTCGGCCGGCAGCTTGGTCAGGTCCTGCCCCAGCCACAGCACCTTGCCCTCGTCGGGCGCCAGCAATTGCAGGATGCAGCGGCCCAAAGTGGATTTGCCACAGCCGCTCTCGCCCACAATGCCCAGCGTCTCGCCCTGGCGGATGGAAAAATTGATATCCTCGAGCGCCGTCAGCGTCAGCCGCTTGGCGAATAGGCCGCCCGAAATCGAAAACGTCTTCTTGAGATCGCGGATCTCGAGAAGGTCAACGGGGGTCTGGTTCATCATGCGACCTCGCCATAGGCCATTGGGCCCTCATAGAAACACGCCTTTTCCCGCCCATTGCCGGTATCGGTCAGCGGTGGCCGCTCGACCAGGCACCGGTCAAAGGCAAAGGCGCAGCGCGGGTTGAACGAGCATCCCTTGGGCAGGTTTTCCAGGCTTGGCGGCAGGCCCTGGATGGGGTCGAGCCGCGCCGCCCGCTTGGCGATATGCGGCGTCGAATGCAGCAGGCCCAGCGTATAGGGATGGCGTGGATCATAGAACAGGTCGTCGACCCCGCCCTTTTCCACCGAACGGCCGCCATACATCACCATCATGCGGTCGGCCACGCCCGCCACCACGCCCAGATCATGGGTGATCAGCACCAGCGAAGTGCCGAAATCCTGCGTCAGCGACTTGAACAGGTCCAGCATCTGCGCCTGCACCGTCACGTCGAGCGCCGTGGTCGGCTCGTCGGCAATCAGGATCTTGGGTTGGCACAATAGCGCCATGGCGATCATCACGCGCTGCCGCATGCCACCGCTGAGCTCATGCGGATAGGCATTGGCCCGCTTGACCGGTTCGGGAATGCCCACCCGCTCCAGCATCTCGATCGAGGTCTTGACCGCATCGGCCTGATTGAAGCCGCGATGCTTGACCAGGACTTCGGCCAGCTGCGTCTTGACGCGCAGCGTCGGGTTCAGCGAGGTCATCGGATCCTGGAAGATCATCGCAATGTCCTTGCCGCGATAGGCATCGAGCTGGTTCGGCGCCATGCCGATCAGGTTGATATCGCCCATCATGGCGCGGCCGGCAGCGCGGCCATTGCGGGCCAATAGGCCCATAATGGCGAGAAAAGCCTGGCTCTTGCCCGAGCCCGATTCCCCCACCACGGCCAGGGTCTCCCCCTCCGACAGGGTGAAGTTCATTTCACGCACCGCATGCACCTCGCTCTGGTGCAGATCGAACGTGACCGACATGTCTTGAACGTTGAGAACGTTTTTCATTCTAGCGATCCTTGGGGTCCAGCGCGTCGCGCAACCCGTCCCCGATATAGGTGAGGCAGAGCAGCAGGCTCACCAGCACGACGGCTGGCCCGATCAGCATCCAGGGCAGCGTCTCGGCGACGGGCGCACCAAAGCTGATCAGCGTGCCCAGCGAGGTCTGCGGTTCCTGCACGCCCAGGCCCAGATAGGAAAGAAAACTCTCCGTGAGGATGATTTCGGGCACGGTCAGCGTGGCATAGATCACCACCGGACCGGTGAGATTGGGCACGATATGCCGCATGATAATGGTCCAGGGCTTGGCCCCGCCGGCCTTGGCCGCCTCGACGAATTCGCGCTCCTTGATGCTGAGCGTCTGCCCGCGCACGATACGTGCCATGGTCAGCCATTCCAGGCACCCGATGCCGACAAACAGCAGCACCGGATTGCGCCCGAAGATCACCACGAGGATGATCACGAACAGGATATAGGGCAGCGCATACATGATATCGACAAAGCGCATCATCACCGCATCGACCTTGCCGCCGAAATAGCCGGCCACGGCGCCATAGATCACCCCGATGATCACCGAGACCAGCGTCGCGACGCCCGCCACGATCAGGCTCATCTGCGTGCCCTGCATGATGCGGGCCAGCATGTCGCGGCCATTCTGGTCGGTGCCGGCAAAGTGGCCGGCCTCGAAATTGGGCGGCTTGCGGATATTGCTCCAGTCGATCTCGCCATAGGTCCAGGGCAATACATAGGGACCCACAAAGGCGAACAGAATGATCGCGATGATCATGAACACCGAGATGACCGCCGCCGTATTGCGCACGAGGCGCCGGATCGCATCCTGCGTCAGCGAGCGCCCCTTGGGCGCGTCGAGCGTTTCGAGCTGCTGGGCATATTCGGTGAGCAGCGCATCCTTGCCAGTAATGCCGGCCATCAGTTGTACCTTACCTTGGGGTCGAGCCAGGCATAGAGGACGTCGACCACCAGGTTCACCGCCAGGATGATGAACATGTACAAAATGGTCGTCCCCAGCACGAGGCCGTAGTCACGATTGAGCGCGGCGCTGATGAAATATTTGCCGATCCCGGGAAGTGCGAAGACCTGCTCCACCACCAGCGAGCCGGTGAGCAGATAGCTCAGGCCCGGCCCCAGATAGGAGACCACCGGCAGCAGCGCCGGCTTGATGGCGTGTCGCGCCAGGATCAGCCTTTGGCCAAGCCCCTTGGAGCGCGCCGTGCGCACATAATTGGTGCCCAGCACCTCGATCATCGAGCCGCGCATCAGCCGCGCCGTGCGCCCGGCATGGGGCAGCACCAGCACGGTAATCGGCAGCACCAGATGGGCCACCGAGCCGCTCTGCCAGCCGCCGGCGGGGAACCAGTCGAGATAGACGCCGAAGACCAGCTGCAGCACCGCGGCCATCAGGAAGTTGGGAATGACCAGCCCCAGCATCACCAGCATGACCAGCACATAGTCAGGCCACTTGTTCTGGTTGACGGCGCTGAGGGCCCCGGCAACGAGGCCCACAATGGTGCCGATGATGAAGGCCGAAAAGCCCAGCATCAGGGTGAAGGGCAGGCCGATCCACAGCATTTCGGCCACGGTAAAGTCATTATAGACCATGGAGGGGCCGAAATCGCCCTGCAGCAGCCGGCCGACATAGATGAAATACTGCTGTATCAGCGGCAGATCCAGATTGTAATGCGCCCGCAGATTGGCCAGCGTCGAGGGCGGTAGCGCGCGTTCGCCGTCGAATGGACCGCCCGGCGCCAGCCGCAGGATGAAGAAACAGGCTGTAACGGCAATCAGTGCTATCGGAATGGCCGACAGCACGCGCCGCGTTACATAACCAAACATGGATTTAGGACCTTTCACATCCACCGCGCCCTGAACGCCGGGCGTCATCGGGTGGATAAAAAATGGCGGCGTCGCTCCCAGGGAGCGGCGCCGCCGGGTTTTGTGGAGCCTATTCGGCCTTGCTCAGCCAGCGCGTGCGGTGAATGTCCGACGCATTGCTGACAAAGCCGGTGATCGAGGGCGCAACGACGTTCTGGGCGATATACCAGTAGATCGGGATCGCGCCGGTCTCATCCATGGCGATCTTTTCAGCTTCGGCCAGCATGGCAGCGCGCGCCACCAGATCCTGCTCGGTCGTGGCCTGGTCCATCAGCGTGTCGAATTCTTCATTCGAATAGCGGCCGTAATTATTGCCCCAGTTCATCGTACCTTCCTGCTCGATGCCGCTGCGCAGCAGGTCGAGCGTATTGGACGGATCGGAATAGTCGAGCAGCCAGCCGGCACGGCCGATTTCGAAGTCGCCAGCACGCAGGGCGTCGTAATGCACGGCGGTTTCAGAGTTGAACAACTCGGTCTTGACGCCGATCTGCTCCCACATCGAGGAAATCGCCACGGCGATCCGCTGGTGGTTGTCATTGGTATTGTACTTGAGCTGCACGGGCAGCGGCGATTCCGCCGTATAGCCCAGGCCTTCCATGATCGCCTTGGCTTCCGCCACGCGCGCACCATAGTCCAGCCCGATCCACTCGGGCTGATAGGGTTCGACGCCTTCGTAATTGGCCGTGCCTTCAGGCACCCAGCCATAGGCAGGCAGTTCGCCCGTACCCAGCACGTCCGGACCGATCACGTCGCGATTGATCGCCATCGACAGGGCCTTGCGCACGTCCGGATTGTCGAAGGGCGCCTTTTCCTGGTTGATCACATAGTAATAGATGCCCAGGAACGGGGCGAAATAGTCCTGGCCCGGCAGGTTGGTCTTGATCCACTCGGCCTGGTCGGACGGAATGTCGACGAGAATGTCATATTCGCCGGCGCGGTAGCGCGACAGCGCCGCGGCGAGGTCGTCCTGCACGAAGTAGTTCACTTCGTCGATCTGGACATTGGCGGCGTCCCAATAGGTCTCGGACTTGACCGACTTGATATAGCTGCCAGGGGTCCATTCGGTGGGCGTATAGGGGCCGTTCGAGACGATATTCTCGATCTTGGTCCACTCATTGCCGACCTTGTCGATCACATGCTTTGGCACGGGATAGGCGGTGTAATGGGTCAGCGCCTGCAGGAAGAAGGGGGTCGGGCCTTCGAGCGTGATTTCCACCGTCTTGTCATCGAGCGCCTTGACGCCGAGCTCGTTGAAATCGGTCACGGTGCCTTCGGCGATTTCCGAACCATTGAGGATCGGGAACTGCAGATAGGCATAGTCCGAAGCCGTCGCCGGGTTGAACAGGCGCTGGAAGGCGAAGACGAAGTCCTCGGCCGTCACCGGCTCGCCATCGCTCCACTGGATGCCGTCGCGCAGGGTAAAGGTATAGACCAGGCCGTCATCGGAAATGGTATAGCTCTCGGCCTGGCCGGGAATAGCCTCGGCATTGGCGTCTTCCGTCATCAGGCCTTCAATATAGTCGCCGATGATGCGGTTCTCCCAGTCGCCCGAGGCCTGATGCGGGTCGATGGAGCCGGGTTCGGAGCCGTTCATCATATTGAGCGTCACGGCAGAAGCGGCCGTGCTCATCATCAGCGCCATGACGCCGGCGGCTGTTACCGCTGTGAGGGTTTGAGTGATTTTCATGCTCGTCCCATCTCCTTGTGGAATCCAGAAAAGTCTTATTCCCGCGATCATGCTGCCGCGGATTGCTATACTCTGTGGCCGGAGACAACCTCATCCCGGCCAAGATTGATGGACGCTATTACGCAAATCCGTCCACTGACAAGCAAAAGATTGACGTAAACGGCAGGCCTTTCGCACTTTTTTCACGGCGCAAAGTCCGACGAGCACGCAAAATCTTTGCGCGGAATTTAACAATGGGGGAAAATTAGGCTAACCGCCCAGCAAACCGGCATTCTGCGCCGCATAGATGATCAGCGCCAGCGCAACCAATCCGGCAAACGGCACCCAGCCGGGCATGGGGCCACGCGGTTTGCGCACCGGCGGTTCCGGCTTTTTCTTTTCCGGTTGCCGGAATCTGACGACATTATCGCTCATGCAGCACTCTCCACCAGCGCCGTTACCCCCTGACCGCCCGCGGTGCAGACCGAGATCAGCGCTCTCTTGCCCGTCTCGCTCGACAACAGCTTGGCTGTCAAACCCAGAATGCGGGCGCCGGTCGCGGCGAACGGATGGCCATAGGCCAGGCTCGAGCCCTTTACATTGATCTTGGCCGGATCGATCGGCCCCAGTGGAGCATCCCGACCCAGCACGTCGCGACAATAATCGGCATCCTCCCAGGCCTTGAGCGTGCTCAGGACCTGCGCCGCAAACGCCTCGTGCAGCTCGAAATAGTCGATATCGGCAAAGCCCAGCCCGGCCCCCGCCAGCAGTTCACTCACGGCAATGGTCGGCGCCATCAGCAGGCCCTCGCCATGGGCAAAGTCATTGCCCGCCACCCGGCCCATGGTGAGATAGGCCAGGATCGGCAGGCCGCGCTCTTTGGCCCAGTCCTCGCTGGCCAGCAGCACCGCCGAGGCGCCATCGGTCAGCGGCGTCGAATTGCCCGCCGTCAGCGTGCCCTGGC
>CAXBHD010000176.1:0-7228 GCA_963975335.1 uncultured Devosia sp.
CATGTATAGTCGGCCGTCAGGTGATAGGCGCGACGATCACTGCCATATTCCTGGCCGAGAACCGGACCAAGGCCGATGCCGGACTGGTAGGCATTGAAGAAGTGGCGGAAGCCGTAGCGGCGCTTGTCCTTGCCGGTCGTGTCGTTGGAATGGGTGAGGCCCGCCATGAAAATGACGCCCAGTTCCTGGCACAGGCCCTGCACGGCAATGGCTTCCCCCGAGGACGAGCCGCCGGTGATCATGATGGCGCCGTCGCGTTCGATCATGCGGGTGGCGCCGGCACGGGCCACGTCCGACTTGGTCTGGCTGTCGGAGGTCACGAAGGCGACCTTCTTGCCCAAAATGCCATTGCCCTTGAGTGCGGTCGGGGTGAGCACGTTGATCAGCCCGCCATCGCCTTCGCCATTGAGGTGCTGGACGGCCAGCTCATAGGCCTTTTGCTCGTCAGCGCCTTCCTCGGCATAGGCGCCGGTCAGAGGCAGGTTGAGGCCGAATGTGACCGTGTCACCGGTCGGATTGTTGCAGAACTCCTGGGCCCACGCGCCCCTGGTGAACATCATGGGTGCAATACCAGTGCCGATGATCCCGGCCATGCCGGTCTGCAGCACACGACGGCGGCTGAGGCCGCGCTTCAAAAGTGTCATTGATTCCTCCTTTTGGCGCGGGGCAACTGATACTTAGCCAGACGCTCACCGCGGGCTCAGTATTTCCGCAGAAGCAAACGACGGCAATAGGGCGTTGTATTTACAGGGATAATCTGTCAATTATTGTTCTGGAGAGCATGGTTTTCTGTCAAGTTGTTGACAGCAGACCGTGCCGGGGGAGGGATGGCCATGCGCGCACCGATTGGCTTTCGCATCAGCAACAGACGGAAATTGCTGGGGATTTCCCAGGCGAGCCTGGCGCGCCTGGTCGGCATTTCCCCGAGCTATCTCAACCTGATCGAAAACAATAAACGCGATATCGGCGGCGCCTTGCTCAACCGTGTCGCCACCCAGCTCGACATCGACGTCGACGAACTGGCCGGACGCACCGAGCAGAAACTGCTGCAGGACCTCGAGGAAGCCTTTGCCGATCCGGTGGTTGAGTCGCTGCCCTTCCGGCCCGAGGAACGGCGCGAACTGGTGGCGCAATACCCCGCCAGCGCCGCGGCCCTGGCGCGCCTGCACCGCGCCTATACCGATGCGGTCTCCAATGCCGACGCCTATGCCGATCGGCTGCGCTCCGATCCCTTGCTCAGCCAGTTGCTGCACCAGATCCTGTCGGGCGTCACCGCCATCCGCTCGAGCGCCGAAATTCTCGAGGACGTCGCCGATCTCGATGAGGCCGAGCGGCGTCGCTTCCTGGGCGCCATCGGTCGGGAAACGCTGACCCTTTCCGACGTGGCCCGCAATCTGATCGGCCAGTTCGACACGTCAAGCGAGATCAGCCGCAATGTCTCGCCGGCGCGCGAGATCGACGATCTGATCATCGAGCGGCAGAACCACTTTCCGCTGCTGGAAACTGCGGCCAACGACCTGCGCCGCGAGATTGACCGCGCCGGCCCCTTCAACGTCGCCACGCTGACCGCGGTGCTGGGTGGCCGGTTCGGCGTCACCGTGACCTTTGGCGGGCCGCCCGACGAGCCCGATTTCCCCGGCCAATACCGCTTCGATGCTGCCGGTCGCCGCCTGTGGTTCCAGGGCACCACGACCCTCGCGACACGGCAGTTCCAGCTGGCGCGGCTCTATGGCGAACTGGCGGCCGCCGACGCCATCGGTGAAACTTTGCAGAGCGCGGTGCTCTCCACCCCGACCGCACGCCGCCTGGCATCGCGGGCGGTTGGCTCCTATCTGGCCGGCGCCATGGTATTTCCCTATGAGGCCATGCTGGCCGATGCCGAAGCCAGTGCCTATGACATCGACCATCTGCGCCAAGTCTATAATGCCAGTTTCGAGCAGGTGGCGCACCGCCTCGTCACGCTGCGGCGGCCGGGGCAGGAGGGCGTGCCCTTCGGCTTCCTGCGCTCCGATCCGGCCGGGCGCCTGACCAAGCATTTCCCGCTGCCGGGCCTGCTGCTGCCCAATAGCGGCCATGCCTGTCCGCTCTGGGCCATCTATGGCGCTTTCCGCATGCCCGACACGCCCTTGCGACAGGTGGTGCGCTTTTCCGATGGCTCGCGCTATCTGTTCCTGGCGCGCACCGTGCAGCGCCGCACCGCCGCCTTCCGCGAACAGATCGTTGCCTCCTCGGTCATGCTGGCCTGCGATGTGCTGCATGCTGACCGCACCATATATGCCTCCGGGCTCGATCTGGACGATCTGTCGGCCGACATTCCGGTGGGCCCCAGCTGCCGGCTCTGCACCCGGCGGGACTGCGCCAGCCGGCAGGAAGAGACGCTCTCGCCCGATACCGGCACGTCGCGCACGCGGGCGCCGCTGCTGCCGCCCGCATTTGCGCTTGGCGATCCGGCTTGATTGCGGTTAAGTGGACCGGCATTCGCGGAGGGGAGACCGCGTTTGACCAGGGGGAACATTGGCAATCGACATACTCATTGCCGAGGATGAGCCGAGCATTCTGGAATCGCTCGATTTCATTTTGCGGCGTGCCGGCTACAGCATCGGGGCGGTGACCGATGGCGACGCCGTGCTCGACGCCGTACGCCGCCTCAGCCCGCGCCTGCTGGTGCTCGACGTCATGCTGCCCAAGCGCAGCGGCTTTGACGTGCTCAAGCAGATCCGGGCCAATCTCGAACTGCGCGCCATGCCGGTGCTGATCCTGACCGCCAAGGGCCAGCAGCAGGATCGCCGCACTGCCGAGGAACTGGGCGCGGACGGCTTTGTCACCAAACCCTATGCTAATGCCGATGTCGTCGGCGCGGTGCGAAACTTGCTGGCTGGATCCGGTGGAGCGGCGTAAGCGCATCACCAGCCTGCTGGTGCTGACCATTGCCGGTGCGCTGCTGCTGGTGCCGCCGCTGGTCTATGTCTTCAACCAGCCCATCGCCCATGGCGGCATTCCCCAGATCGTCATCTACCTGTTCACGGTCTGGCTGCTGCTGATCCTGGGCACTGCGGTGCTGAACCGCAGCCTGCCGCCTGACAGCGCCGATCCGCAAAGTGGGGCAGAGGGCGACTGATGCTGTCAGCCGATTTCGTCATCGCCACCGCCATCGGCTATGTCGGCCTGCTCTTCGTGCTGGCCTTTTTCGGCGACCGCCGGGCGCGCGCCAATACCCGATCCTTCCTGCATTCTCCCGCCGTCTATACGCTGTCCATTTCGGTCTATTGCACCAGCTGGACCTTTTACGGCGCCGTGGGCAATGCGGCCCGCTCCGGCCTGGAATTCCTCACCATCTATCTCGGCCCCACCCTGGTCTTTGTCGGCTGGTGGTTCCTGTTACGGCGGCTGGTCCGCATCAGCCACAATCAGCGCATCACCTCGCTGGCCGATCTGCTGTCATCGCGCTTTGGCAAGTCCAACCGGCTCGCCGTCCTGGTTACCTGCATCGCCGTGATCGGCATTGCCCCCTATATCGCGCTGCAGCTCAAGGCCGTGACCTCCTCGATCCAGACCGTGGCCGGCGCCTCCGAATTCGGGCAGGGCAGTCTTGCCGGCATTGACGATGTCGGTCTGGCCTTCGGCGTCGCAGCGGCCATGGCCGTGTTCACCATCCTGTTCGGCACCCGCCATGTCGATGCCAAGGAACAGCATCACGGCGTTGTCGCCGCCATTGCCTTCGAGGCCGTGGTCAAGCTGGCGGCTCTGCTCGCCGTGGGCATTTTCGTCGTCTATGCCGGGGGCGGGCTGGAGCCCATCTTCAGCCGCGCCAGCGAGATGGGCGTGGGCCTGAAGGCCGACAAGGGCTTTGACGATCGCTGGCTGACCACCATGGCCCTGTCGGTGGCCGCCATTGTCTGCCTGCCGCGCCAGTTCCAGGTGACCGTGGTCGAAAATTCCGACGAGAACCATCTGCGCGTCGCCAGCTGGGCCTTCCCCGCCTATATGCTGCTGATGAGCCTGTTCATCCTGCCCATCGCCATGTTCGGGCTGATCACGCTGCCCGCCGGCTCCAATCCCGACATGTTCGCCCTGACCCTGCCCATGGCCTTCGGTCAGGATGCATTGGCGCTATTCGCCTTTATCGGCGGCTTTTCCTCTGCCACCTCGATGATCATCCTTGAATCCATTGCCCTTTCGATCATGGTCTCCAACCATATCGTCATGCCGCTGGTGCTGCGCTTCAGCTCGGGCCAAAGCAGCGGCGACGGGCAGGGGGTCAGCCACCTGCTGCTGGTGGCGCGGCGCTTTTCCATCGTGCTGATCCTGTCGCTGGGTTTTTTCTACTTCTTTTTCACCCGCGATTCCGACGCGCTGGCGCCCATCGGGCTGATCTCGTTTACCGCCATCGCCCAGTTCTTTCCCGCCGTGCTGGCGGCCCTGTTCTGGCGCGACGCCTCGCTGCGGGCGGCCACTGCCGCCATCGCCGTGGGCTTTGTCGTCTGGGTCTGGTGCAGCTTCCTGCCCTCGTTCGAGTCGGTATCGCCGGCAGTCGCCATGCTGCTGCAGAACGGCCCCTGGGGCATTGCCTGGCTGCGTCCGGAGGCCCTGTTCGGCCTTGATGGGCTGGACCCGCTGAGTCACGCCGCCTTCTGGAGCCTGACCCTCAACGTCCTGACGCTGACCATTGTCTCGCTGCTGACCACGCAATCGACGCTGGAGCGGATCCAGGCGACGCTTTTCGTCGACGTCTTCAAGCGGGGCCATACTGCCCAGGGCAACTTCGTGCGCGGCTCGGCCACGGCCAATGACCTCTTCTTCGTCGCCGAACGCGTCCTCGGCGAGCGTCGCGCCGCGGCCTTGTTCGAGGCCGCCGCCCGCGATATCGGCGTCGAGCCGGACCAGCTTGAGCCGACGTCGGAATTCATCGGCAAGCTTGAGCGCGAACTGGCCGGTTCGATCGGCGCCGCCTCTGCCCATGTCATGCTCTCCAAGGTGGTCTCGGGCAGTGACGTGTCGCTCGAGGAGGTCATGCAGATGGCCGACGAGACCCAGCAGGTCATCGAATATTCCCAGCAGCTGGAAAAGACCTCGGCTGAACTGCGCTCCACGGCGCAAAAGCTCGAGGACGCCAATGTGCAATTGCGCGAGCTCGACAGCCAGAAGGACGAATTCCTCAGCCAGGTCAGCCATGAAGTGCGTACCCCGATGACCTCGATCCGCTCTTTCTCGGAGATCCTGCTCGAACCCGACGGCCTCGATGCGGCGCAGCGCCACCATTTCGTGACGACCATCCATCAGGAGAGCCTGCGGCTGACCAAGCTGCTCGACGAGATTCTGGACCTTTCGGCGCTCGAGCGCGGCGAGCGCGCCTGGGACAACCAGCCCGTCGACGCCGAAGCGGCACTGGACCGGGCGCTGCGCGTCTGCGATGCGCTGCTGCGCGAGCGGGGCATGCGGGTCGAACTGGGCGAGCGCGCGGGTACCACCATGGTGGAGGGTGACGCCGACCGGCTCTGCCAGGTTTTCATCAACCTGGTCTCCAATGCCGTCAAATATAACGACACCGAGCCCGCCGTGCTGCGCGTCACCTCAGCCGTCAGGTCCGGCAGCTACACCGTTGAAATTGCCGACAATGGGCCGGGCATTCCCAAGGGCGAACGCAAGCTGATCTTTGAAAAATTCTCGCGCGGGCAGCATGGCGCCAGCGACCAGAGCGGGGCCGGACTGGGCCTGGCGATCTCGCGCCAGATCGTGGCCCGCATGAATGGCACGCTCGACCTGGTCCAGGGCCCGCTGCCGGGGGCCTGCTTCCGCGTGCGCCTGCCGGTGATCCGCTAATAGTGCCCGGAATCGGGAATGTTCAGGATATGGCCGCAGGCTTTGCAATGCACCGCGTCGGGGTCATGGTTTTGCAGGCCGCATTCCGGACAGGGGAAATGCACCTTGTTGGGGCGGAAGATCGACTGCGCCAGTTTCACGAAGAGCGAAATGCCCACGATCATGATGGCGATCGAGGCGAGCTTGCCGCCGGTCCCGGGCAGCGTGATGTCGCCGAACCCGGTCGTGGTGACGGTGGCGACGGTGAAGTAGAGCGCGTCGACATAGCCGGCAATGCTGTCACCGCGCGGATTGGCAAAGGCGGTATAGACAAAGCCCGTGACCACAAAGAGGAAGACCAGCAGGTTGATCACCGCCTGGATGGTCTCCTTGTATTCCATCAAGCCGCGTTTCTTGAGCGGGCGCCAGAAGGTGATGGAATGGGTCGTCGTCCATAGGCGCAGGATCCGCAGGAAGCCCAGGTTGAAGAAATAGGTCGGCACCAGCAGCGTGATCAGGATGAAAATGTCGAGGACCACCGGAATCTGCCGGGACCAGCGGCCGATATCGGTGGAGGCCAACGCCCGTGCGCCCAGATCGATCGCCAGCAGCAGGGCGATGGAATAGTCGATCCACAGGAAGTTCTCATTGTCGCGCAGCAGCGGCGAGGCGATGAAGAAGACGATGATGGCCAGATCGACCACCAGCACGGCGAACTGGAACCGCAGCGCCTTGGGCGTGTGGCTGTGATAGAGCAGCCGCAGGTTGTGGCGCAGCTGCTTGAAGCGGCCGCCCTCGACGGGTTCGCCACTTGCCGGATTTTCAGTCTTGCTACCCATGCCTTACCCACTTGCCAGCCTGCCTGCTCAGGCGCATGTGACTCTTTCCTGTCGTGTCGCCACAATCAAGGTATCTCTCGATGACGATCGCCGTTTATGACCTGACCGTGCCGGTTTTCACCCGCATGCTGACCAACCTGCTCGCCATCATGGACAAGGCCGAGGCCAATGCCGCCGAGCGCAAGTTCGACACGGCCGTGCTGGCCAATGCGCGCCTCTCGCCCGACATGATTCCGTTTCGCGGCCAGATCATGATCGCCACCGATCACGTCAAGGGCAGCATTTCCCGGCTCGCCGGCCGCGAAATTCCCTCCTGGCCCGATACCGAAGAGACCTTTGACGAGCTGCGCGCCCGCATCCGCAAGGCGCTCGACCTGCTGGCCACCGTGCAGCCGGCCGATCTCGACGGCAGCGAGCTGCGCGACGTGACGCTCAAGCTGGGCGGCAACGATGTGCAGGAAAACGGTCTGGTCTACCTGACCCAGCGGGCCTTGCCGAACTTTTATTTCCACATCACCACGGCCTACGCCATCCTGCGCGCCAATGGCGCCCCCATCGGCAAGCGCGACTATATCGGCTAAAGCATGGCG
>CAXBHD010000177.1:0-7209 GCA_963975335.1 uncultured Devosia sp.
ATGGCGGGCAGCACATAGAGATAGTCGGCGCGGGCGGTCCACATCTGGCGCAGCAGGCCGGGCTGCCGGATGACCGGTTTGCGGGGAGCGCCGGTGGGGCCTTCCATGATGGTCACTGTCGTGCTCCTCGTCGGCGGGGAGAAAGACCGGCAGCGCCGCAGCGCCGCCGGTCATGGGCGTAAAGAGGGCTAGAGCCCGCCACCATCCGTGACGTCCCGGACTTTCTGTGCCGCATCGGCGGCCGCCTCATCGACGGTCATCGCCCCGGTCAGCACATTCTGCAGCATGTCCGGGATGATGATGTTCATGATCTCGGGCGTTTCGGGCAGGGTGGGGAACGGAATGCCGTAAGGCAGCATCGAGGTCGTGACATCGAGGAACTTGATGCTCTCGAGGCGCTCCTTCATCCACTTGGTCTTGAAGCCGTTCAGATTGCCGGGATTTGAGCCGGCATAGGCCATTTTCAGCGACCATTCCGGGCTGGTCCAGAAGCAGACCATGGCCTTGGCCGCCGCCTCGTCCACTTCGCCACCCTCGACATATTCGGGGTTGAGAATGTGGATATTGGAGCCGCCGAACACCACGGCGCGCTTGCCGTCGGGACCGGTGGGGATCAGGCCATAGCGCATATTGTCGATGACGGTCTGGGCCTTTTCCTGGTCCGAGCCGGTCGCCTTGGCCTGCAGGTCCAGCATCACATTATAGTCGGATGGATGGCTGATCATCATGCCCAGCTGTCCGGCCAGGAACAGCGGCTGGTTGTCGGCCTGCTGGTTGGTCAGGGCCGAGACCGGGACCGACTGGTCGCGGACATACATGTCATAGGAGGCCTGCAGGGCCTGCTTGCTCGCATCGCTGTCGAGGCGGATCTCGCCATAGGTCGGGCTCGGATCGGCTTCGTCGAACACGCCGCCGCCATAGGCCCAGAGCTGGGGCATGAAGCGATAGGGCGTATTGCCGGCATTCTTGCGGGCCACCAGGCCATAGCCGGAAACGCCCAGCTTGTCGTGGATCTGCTTGGAATAGGTGACGACATCATCCCAGGTGGCAGGCGGCACTTCGGGGTCGAGGCCCGCCCGCTCGAAAATGTCGGCATTCCAGATCAGCGCCATGGTCTCGTTATTGGTCGGGATGCCATAGGCCTTGCCCTCCCACATCACCGACTTCATGGCGCCCGGCCAGAAGTCCTCGGTCTTCCAGCCCACATCTTCTGGGCTCAGCTCCTGCAGATAGCCCTTGGACGCGAATTCGACGCCACCCAGGATCTGCAGCCGCACCACCATCGGACCGGCATTGCCGAGCAGGGCAGTGCGGAACTTGTCGAGCAGGTCATTATAGGTAAGCGCCTGCTCCTCAAGCTCGATATTGGGATAGGTGGCCCGGAAGGCCTCGAAGAAATCCTTGTAATACTGGCGCAGCAGATCCGGATCGCCCTCGAACACCCCCTGGTACCAGAAGGTCAGCCGGCCCTCATAGTCGAGCGGGGTGACCGCGCCGCAGGCCTCGGCGGTATCAAATTCCTCGGTGCCGGCAATCGAGCGTACATATTCCGGCGACCACTGGCTGATATCGACGCTTTGACCGAGCACGGTCGTGCTCAGCATCGATACGGCAAGCGCAGACACTACTGCGCCATGCGCAAGCGCACGGCCCAATCGGTAATTGCTCATAAAGTCCTCCTGTCGCCCTGCCGGGCTCCTCCGCGGCAGGTCTCATGTGGCGGCGTGCATCGGGCTTTGCCTCTTATGCATGTCGGGCCACGGCACTAGGTATGCAGAAGCCATATTGCGTGTCAACTGAATTGGATCGTACATTGTTTGCTCCCGACTATGTATGATATGGCTGGAATAACCTGCCCCTTGGGAGCCTGTTTTGGCGAGCACGACGGAATTCAAGATTTCACCCCCTGCCGGACTGGAGGAGATCGACGCCTCCAGCCAGCGCGCCCTTTCGCTTTACGAAACCATTCGCGAGGACATCCTGTCGGGCCGGCTGCAGCCCAATGAGCGCCTGGTGGTTGCCGATCTGGCCGAACGGCTGGGCACCTCGACCAATCCGGTGCGCGAGGCGCTGCAGATGCTGCGGGGCGAGGGTTATGTGATGTTCTCGCCCAATCGCGGCGCCCGCGTGCGGCCGATCGACCACGATTTTGTGCGCAATATCTATGAGATCAGCACGCTGATCGAACCGGCCTTGACCCATTGGTTCGTCGGCATGGCCACCGATGCCGACATTGCCGAGCTCGAGCGCATCCAGCGCCTCATCGAGGAGAACAACTTCGTCGATGCCGTGCTACATAGCGGCCTGGACGTGCAGTTTCACACCGTCGTCTACCAGCGCCACTACAACCGCCACGCCGCCGAGATCTGGTGGAAGCACCGCCAGGTGCTGCGGGCGGTGACGCAGCGCTTCGCCTATACGCTGGCCCGGCGCAGCCAGGTCATCCGCGAGCATCGCGAACTCATCGACCTGGTCAAGGCAGGGGAGGCCGACAAGGCAGCCGCCTGCGTCGCCCGCCATGTCGAAGGCTCGGGTCGGCATATCCTTGAGCAGATGCGCGCCCACAATGCGGCAAGGGCAGGATAGGGGCAGCGCCAGCCGTCACAATGCCCGGGTAAACCATTGAAAGGCATGAGAAATGAAGATAACCGGCGTCCGGCCGTGGCTGATCAGGTCCAGCGCATCCTATTGGGGGGAGTTCCTTTTCGTCGAGGTCACCACCGATGCTGGCGTGACCGGCTGGGGCGAAATCACCAGCACGACCTATGTGGCCAATCGCGCGCTCTGCGTCATGCTGCGCCAGATCAGCAAGATCATCGAAGGCGATGATCCCGCCCATATCGAGCGCATCTGGCACAAGATCTTCCGCAACTTCACCTATATGGGCAGCCGCGGCGCCGCCGTGGAATGCGTCAGCGCCATCGATATCGCGCTGTGGGACATTCGCGGCAAGGTGCTGGGCCAGCCCATCTTTGAGCTGCTTGGCGGCCCGGTGCGCGACGAGGTCCTGCTCTATACCCATCCCGATCAGCGCAAGTTCACCAGCAACGAGGCCGTGGTGCAGGAGATCCGCGACATCGTCGCCTCCGGCCATACCGCGCTCAAATTCGACCCCTTTCCCCAGCAGGGCCCCAGGGGCGCCGGCGGCATTGCCCGCGAACAGTCCGAAGGCTATCTGGATGGCTCGATGAGCCGTCGCGACGAGCGCGAGGCGGCCGAGCTGACCGCCCTGATCCGCGAAACTGCCGGTCCCGATATCGACATCCTCATCGATGCCCATGGCCGGTTTGACGTGCCCACCGCCATCCGCCTGTGCCGCACGCTCGAAGAGGCCGGCGATATTGACTGGTTCGAGGAGCCGGTCCCGCCCGAAAGCCTCAATGCGCTCAGGCAGGTGCGCGACAAGGTCAATGCGGCAATCTCCTGGGGCGAACGCGGCCATACCAAATGGGACTTTGTGCCGGTGCTGGAAGGCCAGCTGGCCGATTTCATCATGCCCGATGTCACCTGGACCGGCGGCATTACCGAGCTCAAGAAGATCTCGGCCCTCTGCGAGGCCTATTATATCCCCGTTTCGCCCCACGACGCCGCCGGACCGATCAATGTGGTGGCCGGGGCGCAGGTGATGATGACGGTGCCCAATTTCTACCGGCTGGAAACCTCCGAATGGAACCTGAGCAAATACGATCACCTGATCGACCGGCCGCTCGACAATGCCAATGGCAGCCTCAAGCTGCACCGGGGGCCGGGCCTCGGCATCGAGATGAACCGGGACTATCTGGCGGACAACCTGATCGACATTGACTGAGCAGATACCAATCCAAAGGGGGGAGGACCGCATGGATGCCGCTAGCGCTGCCGAAACGATCGAAACCAATATACGCACAGCCTCGCGTCCAGGCGACCTGCGCATCACCGATATCCGCGTCGCCGAGATTGTCGGCGCCCCGTTCACCTCGGCGCTGATCAAGATCTACACCAATCAGGGTCTGGTCGGGCTGGGCGAGGTGCGCGACGGCGCCAGCGCCAGCTATGCCCTGATGCTCAAGAGCCGGCTGCTGGGCGAAAATCCCTGCGACATCGACCGCCTGTTCCGCCGCATCAAGCAGTTCGGCGGCCATGGCAGGCAGGGCGGGGGCGTCTCGGCCATCGAGATTGCGCTCTGGGACCTCGCCGGCAAGGCCTATGGCGTGCCGATCTACCAGATGCTGGGGGGCAAGTTCCGCGACAAGATACGCTGCTATTGCGACACCGATGCCGAAAAGCCCAGCGGCACCGAGACCGGCAAGCGCCTCAAGGCGCGCATGGATATGGGCTTCACCTTCCTCAAGATGGATCTCGGCCTGATGCAGATCGCCGACATTCCCGGCGCCGTGGTGGCGCCCGCCGGGTCACTTGAGGCCTATCGTATCCATCCCGGACATGGCGGCCCGGTTCGCTCCATGCAGGACCGGCGGGCGCGCAATGCCGTCTATGACACGCATAATGTGCGCCACCCGTTTACCGGCCTGCATTTCAGCGACAAGGGGCTCGATCTGCTGGAGCAGTATATTGCCGAGGTGCGCGACGTCATCGGCTATGACGTGCCGCTGGCCATCGACCATGTCGGCCATATTTCGCTGCAGAACGGCATCCGCCTGGCCCGGCGCATCGAGAAATATGTCCCGGCCTGGCTCGAGGATGTCATTCCCTGGCAATATACCGAGCAGTACCGCCAGCTGCAGCAGGCGACCACCGTGCCGATCTGCACCGGCGAGGACATCTATCTCAAGGAAGGCTTCGAGCCGCTGCTCAAGGCGGGCATATCGGTCATCCATCCCGACCTGCTGACCTCGGGCGGCATTCTGGAAACCAAAAAGATCGGCGACATGGCGCAGGACCATGGCGTGGCCATGGCCATCCACATGGCCGAAAGCCCGATTGCCGCCATGGCGGCCGCCCATGTCGCCGTGGCCACGGAAAACTTCATGGCCCTCGAATATCACAGCGCCGATGTCGACTGGTGGGATGACATCGTCACCGGCCTGCCTAGACCCCTGGTGCAGGACGGCTTCATCACCGTCTCCGACAAGCCGGGCCTGGGCATTGACGATGTCGTCGACGACGTCCTCCGCCAGCACCTGCAGGCGGGCGTTACCGACATCTGGCAGCCGACCGACCGCTGGGACGACGAATATTCCTGGGACCGGACCTGGAGCTGAGCGGTCCGGTCACCACCCCCATCAACGCGAAGTCAGGAAGCACCATGATCTATGAAATGCGCGTCTATGATTGCCTGCCTGGCCGGCTGCCTGCGCTGCTGCAGCGCTTCAGCGAGCATACCCTGGCCCTGTGGGACCGGCACGGCATCCGCCAGGCGGGCTTCTTCACCACGCTCATTGGCGACAACAACAACCGCCTGACCTATTTCCTCGCCTGGCAATCGCTGGCCGAGCGCGAAGCCAAATGGACCGCCTTCATCAAGGATCCCGACTGGCTCAAGGCCCGCGACGCCTCCGAGGCCGACGGGCCCATCCTTGCCAATGTCAGCAACCAGCTGCTGGCCGCGACCGCCTTTTCCGCCGTGCAATAGGGGGCCCGCATGAAGATCACCGACCTGCGCTGCGCCGTCATTGGCAGGCATCCCATCGTGCGCATCGTCACCGATGAGGGCCTCTATGGCCTGGGCGAGGTGGAGTTCACCAAGCCCTATCTCAAGCCCTTCGTGCTGCATTTCCGCGAGGCGCTGCTCGGCCAGGACCCCACCGATGTCGAGCGCTGCATGCTCAGGATCCGCCAGCGCGGCAGCTTCAAGCCCTATGGTGCCGCCGTCTCGGCCATCGAGCATGCGCTCTGGGACATTGCCGGCAAGGCCGCCAATGTGCCGGTCTATAAGCTGCTCGGCGGCAAGGTGCGCGATCAGGTGCGCGTCTATAATGGCTCGATCCGCCGCAAGCGGACCGGTGACCGGCCCGAGGATTACGCCGCCGATGTCAAATGGATGATGGAGCAGCCGCAGAACTTCTTCATGGTCAAGCAGGGCATCAGCTTTCATTCCAACATGAAGGACAATGTGGACGACTTCCACTATGGCATCAGCCAGACCGGGTCCGGCTATCACGGCGCCATGGACCAGGGGCAGATCTCGGAACGCGGCTTCAACCACATGCTCGATTGCGTGGCCGCCATGAAGGACGTGCTGGGCGACAAGGTCAGTCTGGCGCTCGATTGCGGCCCCGGCTGGTTCCTCAACGACGCCATCCGCTTTGCCCGCGCCGTGGAAAAATACGATCTGATGTGGCTCGAGGACATGCTGACCGGCGACTATGTCCCCTGGGTCAATCCCCAGGCCTATCGCGAGCTGACCGTTTCGACGTCGACGCCCATCCATACCGGCGAGCAGATCTATCTCCGGCACAATTTCAAGGAACTGATCGAAAGCCAGGCCGTGCGCGTCATCGGTCCCGATCCTGCCGATATCGGCGGCATTGCCGAGCTCAAATGGGTGGCCGAGCACGCCTATATGCATTCCATCATGATGGCCCCGCATGGCACGGCCAATGGCCTGCTCGGCCTTGGGGCGCTGATCAATGTCTGCGCCACGCTGCCGGCCAATTACATCGCCTTCGAATATCCCAGCGCTTCCGACCCCTGGTGGGAGGATATCGTCATCGGTCTGCCCAGGCAGATCGTCAAAAACTCGATGATCGGCCTGCTGGAGGCGCCCGGCCTGGGCCTCGATATCGATCCTGAAGGGGCCAGGCGCTATCTGCTCGAAGAAGATCAGGACTTCTTCGACTAGCCATTGCCGGCAGGACTGCATGGCCTGTGCCGCCCTGCCGGCCGATGGGATCGTGCCCCGGCTTGTGGCCTAGTCCAGCACGGCCTGCAGGAATTCGCGGGTGCGCGCTTCGCTCGGATTGGTGAAGAGCTGCTCGGGCGTGCCCTCTTCGCGGATCTGCCCCTGGTCGAAAAAGCAGACGCGGTCCGAAATTTCCCGGGCAAAGCGCATTTCATGCGTCACCAGCAGCATGGTCAGGTCATGCTCCTCGGCCAGCGCGCCGATAACGGTGAGCACTTCGCCCACCAGTTCGGGATCGAGCGCCGAAGTGGGCTCGTCAAACAGCAGGATATCGGGCCGCATGGCCAGGGCCCGGGCAATGCCGACGCGCTGCTGCTGGCCGCCCGAGAGCTGGCGCGGATATTTGTCCGCCTGGTCGGCCAGGCCCA
>CAXBHD010000178.1:0-7013 GCA_963975335.1 uncultured Devosia sp.
CCTCGGTGGAAGCGGCACGGGCCGGCGATGCCGGCAAGGGCTTTGCCGTGGTGGCCGTGGAAGTGCGGCGGCTGGCGCAGTCGGCGGCCTCGGCCTCGGCCGATGTCAAGCTGCTGATCGAGCAGAGCGCCAGCGAAGTGGCCGGCGGCTCCAAGCTGGTCTCCGAGGCGGCCGGCAAGCTGACGGCCATCCTTGAAGCCATTCGCGAGAACAGCCTGGTAATGCAGGGCATTGCCCGCGAAAGCCGCGAGCAGGCCTCCGCCATCGAGGAAGTCAATGTCGCGGTGCGCCTGATGGACGAGATGACCCAGCATAATGCGGCGCTGGTGGAAGAGACCAATGCCGCCATCGAGCAGACCGAGGGCCAGGCCAGCGAACTGGACCAGATCGTGGCCGTCTTCACCACGTCTGGCGCGTCGAGCAGTGCTGTCATGGCCCGCGCGGCAGTGGCGAGCCGGCCCGCGGCCAAGCCGGTCGCTCCGGTGGTTCGCACGGCCGCGGCACAATATCTCAGCCAGGGCAATGCGGCCGTCTCGACCGACTGGAACGAGTTCTAGCCGCACCCAGCCCGATCGATCATCCGATGGCGGTCATGGCAAGCCATGGCCGCCATTTGCATTTCCATTGCCGGTCCGGCAGCCGGATTATGGTTAATGAAAAAGCAATGCCCGCGTGATCAAAGTGACACAGATGCAGGCGCCGCCTGTGCCTGAGAGGCCGGACACGATGCAACAGCTCAAGATTGCCTTCAAACTGCCGGCGATGGTGATCGCGATTGCGCTGCTGGCCGGCGCCAGCGTGGGCCTGGCTGCCTATTTCAGCAGCAGTGCCACGGTGACGCAGCAGGCAGAGCAACGTCTGGCGGCGGCGGCGGACAATGCCGCCACGGCACTTGCGGCCGATCTGGCGGCTGTGGGCGCGGACCTGACGCTGTTTGCCGGGCGGGCCGATACTGTCAGCGCTATCGATCAGCTTGCCGCGGCGATGGCGGACCTGAGGGCGCGCGGCGATGCCACCGAGCTGCTGCAGGATGCCTATATCGTGCAAAATCCGCATCCGGCCGGGGACAAGCTGCTGCTTGACGCCTCCGGCCAGGTGCCCGGCTATGACGAGGGTCATGGGCGGGTGCATCCGGGCCTGCGCAGCCTGGCGCTCAGCCGGGGCTATGCCGATATCGTGCTGTTCGATGGCGATCTGAATGCGGTCTATACCGTGGACAAGCAGGCCGATTTCGGCACCAATTTCGGCGAGGGCGGGGGGCCCTGGTCGGCCAGCGCCCTGGGCGCGGTGGCGCGGGCGGCCCTGGCCAGCCCGGCCGGCACGATCACGCTGTCCGACTTCGAAGCCTATGGGCCGCGTGCCGGTGCGCCGGCCAGCTTCATGGCGACCCCGGTCTATGTCGAGGGCCGCAGCCATGGGGTGCTGGCGATACAGCTGCCGGCCGAGCGGATCGAGGCCGTGCTGGCGCGGGTCAAAGGCCTGGGCGCGGGCGGCGCGGTGCTGCTGGTGGGCCCCGATGGCACGGTTTACAACAGTTCCCCGCTCATCCAAGGCAATGACGCTGGCATACCGGTGCTGCAGGGGGCGGTCGTTACGGCAGCTTTGGGGGGGGCCACCGGGCTGGGCCGTGTCGAGCATGCCGATGGATCGATCGCGATCGCCGCGGCTGAGCCAATGGCCTTTGCGGGCGTCGATTGGGCCCTGGTGGCGCTGGAAAGCCAGGCGGCCATGGCGGCGCCGGTGATCGGCCTGGGCCAGACAATCCTGTTTGTGGGCGGGGTCATGCTGGTGGTCGCGGTCGCGGCCAGCCTGGTCTTTGCCCGTTCCGTCATGCGGCCGGTATCCCGGCTGATCGAGGCGATGCGCGACATGACCCAGGAGAAATTTGATGTGGTCGTGCCCGGCCTCGATCGCGCCGATGAGCTGGGCGTGATGGCCGAGGCCGTCGAGGTGTTTCGCACCAATGGTCTAAAAGCGCGCGAGCTGCAGTCGGCTGAGCTGGGCATGAGTGCCGAGCGGGCCGGGCGGGTTCAGGCGATCCAGGCGGTGCAGCACGATATCGGGCAGGTGGTTGCCGCCGCCATCGAGGGCGATTTTTCGCGGCGGCTCGAGGCCAACCAGGCCGATGCCGATCTGCGGCAGTTGGCCGAGAACGTCAATGCGCTGGTGGCATCGGTGGATGAGGGGATCCAGGCAACCGGCACGGTGCTGGCCGCTTTGGCCCGGGCCGATCTCGGGCCCAGGATGGGCGGGACCTATAAGGGCGCCTTCGAGCAGCTTCAGGCCGACACCAATGCGGTGGCCGACCGGCTGAGCCAGATTGTCGGCCAGCTGCGCGACACATCGGGTGCGCTCAAAACCGCAACCGGCGAAACCCTCTCGGGCGCCCAAGACCTGTCCGAGCGCCTGGCCCGACAGGCGTCCACTATTGAACAGACCGCTGCGGCCATCGATCAGCTCAGCCGCACGGTTATGGAAAATGCCAGCGAGGCAGACATTGCCAGCCAGCAGGCGCAGGTGATTTCGGGCGATGCGGAGGCCAGCGCTGCGGTGATGGGCGAGGCGACCCAGGCCATGGGCCGGATCACGCAGTCGTCTTCCAAGATCTCCAATATAATCGGGCTGATCGACGACATCGCCTTCCAGACCAACCTCTTGGCCCTCAACGCCTCGGTGGAAGCGGCGCGGGCCGGCGATGCCGGCAAGGGCTTTGCCGTGGTGGCCGTTGAAGTGCGGCGCCTGGCCCAGTCGGCCGCCTCGGCCTCGGCCGATGTCAAGCTGCTGATCGAGCAGAGCGCGGCCGACGTGCAGGGCGGCACCAGGCTGGTCGACGATGCGGCCCAGCGCCTGACGGCCGTACAGGGCGCGATCAGGGACAATGCAGGCCTGCTGGCCGCCCTTGCCAAGGCCAGCCGAAATCAGGCCCGGTCGATTGACGACGTGTCCGTTGCCGTAAGGCAGATAGACGAGATGACCCAGCACAATGCGGCGTTGCTGGAAGAGACCCATGGATCCATCGAGCAGAGCCAGGCGCAGGCCGGAGAACTCGACCGGGCGATCGGTGTCTTTACTTTGCACAATGTGCCGTCCCGGACGCGCCTGCTGCGGGCCGGCTAGCCCGCACTGCCTGCCGCCACCACAAGGTGATTCGTCGGCCAGGATAGGCGGCCGCGGTGTCAGGGCCGTGGGGACACTATCTCCCCGCTAAACCTCAATAAATTCCTCGGGCGAAGATTTAATGAAAAATTAAGTACATAATGGTACTTAGTTAATTATTGATCAAGATCAAGTTGGACACGGGTCTTCTTGATCTGCTGGGGCTACAACAAATAATGGCGATCAACATGGCAAATAAAGTTGAACTGCAGGGTAGACTTGATTTTATTGGATTGGATGATGCGGCGCGCAAACGCCTCGCAAGCATTCAGACCCATGTCGACAAGCACCTGCCGCTGGCGCTGGACAAGTTCTATGCCAAGGTTAGCAAGGTCCCGGCTGTCGCCAAATTCTTCGATGGCAAGCCGCAGATGGACCGGGCGCAATCCAAGCAGGTCGGCCACTGGAAGGCCATCGCTGCCGGCGAGTTCGACGACAATTACTATGATGCCAGCACCCGGGTCGGGCTGCGCCACGCCCAGATCGGGCTGGAGCCGCGTTGGCATATCGGCGGTTACGGCGTCATCATCGAGACGCTGGTGCGCGGCGTGGTGCATGACGTCATGGAAGAGGCCCTCAAGGGCAAGCCGGGCCGTTTCGGGCGCCAGGTACCGACCTCGCCTGAAGCTGTTCTGGCGGCAGCTGACGATATGGGCATTGCCCTGGCCGATGTGCTGAAGTCCATGCTGCTGGATATCGATATCGGCGTGTCGGCCTATTTTGAGAAGCTTACCCATGAAGCCAAGGCGGCCGACGACGCGGCCAAGGCCAAGGTCAGCCGCGCGGTCGAGCTGACCGGTCAGGTGCTGCAGGATCTGGCCCAGGGCGACCTGACCACCCGCATTACCGAAGCCTTCGAGCCCGAATTTGACCAGATCAAGGACGACACCAATGCGGTGGCGGACCGCCTGACCACCATTGTGGGGCAGTTGCGGCAGACCTCGCGCTCGCTGCGGACGGCAACGGGGGAAATCCTGGCCGGCGCCAATGATCTGGCCGATCGGACGACGCGGCAGGCCGCAACCATCGAGCAGACCACCGCCGCGGTGGAACAGCTCAGCGCCACCGTGGTCGAAAACGCCAATATGGCCGGGGTCGCCAGCGACAAGGCACAGTCGGTGTCGCGCAATGCCACCACGGGTGGCGCGGTGATGAACGAGGCCAATGAGGCCATGGGCGCCATAGAGGCGTCGTCCTCCAAGATTTCCAACATTATCGGGCTGATCGACGACATCGCCTTCCAGACCAATCTGCTGGCGCTGAACGCTTCGGTCGAGGCGGCGCGGGCCGGTGATGCCGGCAAGGGCTTTGCCGTGGTGGCCGTGGAAGTGCGGCGGCTGGCGCAATCGGCGGCCAATGCCTCCTCGGACGTCAAGCAGCTGATCGAGGCCAGCGCGGTGGAAGTGCGCAATGGCACGCAATTGGTGGGCAAGGCGGCCGAGACATTGCTCGATATTCTGAGCGGGGCGCAGGAAAGCGCGTCGCTGATCGATGCCATCGCCCGGGCCAACCGGCAGCAGTCCGATGCCCTGGGGGAAATCGCCGTGGCGGTGCGGCAGATGGACGAGATGACCCAGCACAATGCCGCGCTGGTGGAACAGACCAATGCGGCCATCGAGCAGACCGAGGGCCAGGCCGGCCAGCTCGACGAGATCGTCGACATTTTCAAGCTGGCCGATAGCGGTGCGTCCTATGCCCCGAGCCGGGCGCCCAGCCGGGCTGCCAGCAAACCCGCCAAGAAGCCGACGGTTGCCCTCAAGCAGACCAGCAGCCTGGCGCCTTCGCCCGATTGGAACGAGTTCTAGCGGGCGCTTGGGCCAGTAGAACCCGATGGGATAGCCGCAGATGGGGAGGGGGCGTCACGCCAGGCGCCCCTTTGAGACGAGACGCGCCCGGCGCCGCGCAGCCCCTGGCGGGCCAGCCCATTGCCCTCATGTCGTGAAGCTGCTTGAAGAGCGCTACACACGGAGAAACGGATATGGCACGCATTGGTCTGGTGGCGCATGACGACAAGAAGGATGAGCTATGCGCCTGGGCATTGCGGCACAAGCACAAGCTATCCGAGCACGAATTGTGGGGTACCGGGACCACGGGCAGCCGGGTCATCGCGGCCACCGGAATGCCGGTCACCCTGCTCAAGAGCGGCCCGCTGGGCGGCGATCAGCAATTGGGTGCGATGATTGCCGAGGGGCGGCTCGATGTGCTGATCTTTTTCATCGATCCGCTTTCGGCCCAGCCCCATGATGTCGACGTCAAGGCGCTGACCCGCCTGGCCACCCTTTACGACGTGATGTGCGCCAATAACGAGGCCACGGCCAATGCAGTTCTCGCCTATCTTTGAGGCAAATGCCCGTCTGTGCCTGCATTTGGTTGACCCTGCGCCCGCCTTATGAGCAGATGCCGCAAAATCGCCTGGATTGAACCGGGCGCCCTTGGCATTCAGGAAACGGGACGGATTTGGTGTCCTCTGACTTGGTTATCGACGTTCGCAACGTCAGCAAACGCTTTGGCGGTGTCACCGCCGTCAACAACTGCTCGCTCTCGGTGCGGCGCGGTTCCATTACGGGACTGATCGGCCCCAATGGCGCCGGCAAGTCGACGCTGTTCAACATGGTGGCCGGCAATATCGTGCCCGATAGCGGCGCGGTGATCTTTGACGGCAAGGATGTGACCGGTCTGGCGCCGCATGAGCTGTTCCGCACCGGCATGCTGCGCACCTTCCAGATCGCCCATGAATTCTCCAACATGACGGCGCTGGAGAACCTGATGATGGTGCCGGGCGACCAGCCGGGCGAATATCTGGGCAATGTCTGGTTCCGGCCAGGACTGGCCAGATCGCGCGAGACCGAAGTGCGCAAGAAGGCACTCGACGTCATCGACTTTCTCAAGCTCGGCCATGTGCGCAACGAGCTGGCGGGCAATCTCTCGGGTGGCCAGAAAAAGCTGCTCGAGCTGGGCCGTACCATGATGGTGGATGCCAAGGTGGTGCTGCTCGACGAGGTGGCGGCGGGTGTCAACCGCACCCTGCTCAACGATCTGGCGGCCAATATCGAGCGCATGAATCGCGAGCTGGGCTATACCTTTTTTGTCATCGAGCATGACATGGACCTGATCGGGCGGCTGTGTGACCCGGTCATCGTCATGGCGCAGGGCGAAAAGATCGCCGAGGGGCCGATGGCAGAGATCCGCGCCAATCCGGCAATCGTCGAGGCCTATTTCGGTACCCCGGTGGAGGTGGTCTGATGGCCCTGCTCGAACTCAAGCATGTCGTGGGCGGCTATGGCGGCGCGCCGATTCTCAATGGCGTCAACATGGCCATCGAACAGAGCGATATCGGGGTCATTGTCGGCCCCAATGGCGCCGGCAAATCGACGACGCTCAAGGCCGTTTTCGGCCTGCTCAAGGTGACCGGCGGCAGCATTGTCTTTGACGGTGAAGAGGTCGCCAATGCGCTGCCCGACAAGCTGGTGCCCAGGGGCCTGAGCTTTGTGCCGCAGGAAAAGAACGTCTTTCCCTCGATGAGTGTCGCGGAAAACCTCGAAATGGGCGCCTTTACCCGGCGCGACGACTTCAGGCCGACGATGGACTGGGTCTATGCCATGTTTCCCGTGCTGGCGGAAAAGCGGCGGCAGCCCGCCGGCGAACTCTCCGGTGGGCAGCGCCAGATGGTGGCCATGGGAAGGGCGCTGATGAGCAAGCCGCGCCTGCTGATGCTTGACGAGCCCTCGGCGGGGCTGTCGCCGCGCTATGTTATTGAAATCTTTGAGACCATTGTGCGCGTCAACAAGGAGGGCGTGGGCATTCTCATGGTCGAGCAGAATGCGCGCCAGGCGCTGGCATTTGCCTCCAAGGGCTTC
>CAXBHD010000179.1:0-6954 GCA_963975335.1 uncultured Devosia sp.
CGGCAGGATCATGATGTACACTTCAGGGTGACCGAAGAACCAGAACAGATGCTGGAACAGGATGGGATCGCCACCCTCGGCAGGCTTGAAGAAGGCGGTGCCGAAATTGCGGTCGGTCAGCAGCATGGTGATGGCGCCGGCCAGAACAGGCAGAGCCAGCAGCAGCAGGAAAGCGGTCACCAGCACGGACCAGGCAAAGAGCGGCATCTTGTGCAGCGTCATGCCGGGCGCGCGCATGTTGAAAATGGTGGTGATCAGGTTGATGGCGCCCAGGATCGAGCTGATGCCGGCCACATGCAGCGACAGGATGGCAAAATCCATGGCCGGGCCGGGATGGCCACTGGTCGAGAGCGGCGGATAGACGGTCCAGCCGCCACCAAAGCCGAGCGCGCCCGGGCCGGTGCCCTCAAAGAACAGGCTCATCAGCAGCAGGATGAAGGCGGGCGGCAGGAGCCAGAAGGCGATGTTGTTGATGCGCGGGAACGCGGTATCGGGCGCGCCGATCATCAGGGGGGCGAAATAGTTGGCAAAGCCACCCATGGTGGCAGGCATGACCACGAAGAACACCATGATCAGCGCATGCGCCGTGGTGAACACGTTATACATGTGCTTGCCGGCATCGAGTGCCGCGTCGCCATCGACGCCATAGACCATGGCCGCAAGGCCGTGGAAGATCTGGATGCCGGGCTCCTGCAGCTCCATGCGCATGACGCCGGACAGCAGGCCACCGATCACGCCGGTAAAGATGGCAAACACCAGATACATGATCCCGATGTCTTTGTGATTGGTCGAATAGACCCAGCGGCGCCAGCCGGTCGGGGTATGGTTGTCGTGGACGGCGTCGTGGCCAGTGGCGTGAGCTTCGAGGTGAGCGGTGTCGGTCATTGTGGTTATCCCCTGAGCCCTGGTCTACTGCACTGCGGCCAGCGTGGCGGTTGCAGCGGCATAGTCGCCACCCTCAAACGCCGCGATATAGGTGGCAAATTCTGCTTCGGTCACGACGCGGATGGCGATCGGCATATAGGCGTTGTCCTTGCCGCAGAGCTCGGAGCACTGGCCGTAGAAAATGCCGGTTTCGCGCGCATTGAACCAGGTCTCGTTCAGGCGTCCCGGCACGGCGTCGATCTTGATGCCAAAGGAGGGGACGGCGAAGGAATGGATGACGCCCAGCGGGTCGGCGGTGACCTGCAGGCGGACCGTGGTATTGACCGGCACGACCAGCTCGTTGTCGACAGCCAGCAGGCGCGGCTGGTTCGGCTTGATGGTCTGCACGTAGTTGTCGCCCGGCGCACCCAGGATCAGCGAGGAGAATTCAAGGTCCTGATCGACATATTGATAGTCCCAGTACCACTGCTGGCCCGTGGCCTTGACGGTGAGCGCGGGGGCCGGCACGTCGACTTCGCCGAACGAGAAGATGTTGGAGCCGAGATATTTGCGCTCGCCATCCGGCGTGGTCAGCTGGTCGGACAGCACGCCGAAAGAGGGAATGGCGATGATGATCAGCACGACGATGGGCAATACCGTCCAGGCAACTTCGATCATGGTATTGTGAGTGAAGGCCGCCGGGGTCGGGTTGCGCTTGGCGTTGAAGCGGATGACGATCCATACCAGCAGCGCCAGCACCAGCGCCACGATCAGGCTGATGGTCCACAGCAGGATGCCGTCGTGGAAAGCCACGATGGAGTCCATGATCGGGGTAACCGAGCGCTGCAGATGGAACTGGCCGGGCAACGGATGACCGGTGGCCTCGACCGGGGCGTCCTGTGCCACCGCAAGAGCGGGGGCCAGCGCCATTGCGGCCGCTGCAGCAGCGCCCATCTTTCTCAAGAACTGACCGGTCACCATAAACCCCTGTGTCGACTTCAATTGGCGCATCCGCACCTGGATTGAGTGGCATTACAGCGGCATAGATAACGCCGCCCCGACTCAACCTCGGAGCGAAAACTCTTCCGTTGACCTAAATCATATCAAAGCGGGCAAGTCCATTGCGACTGAACGGTGGCACGCTGCGTCATAATGTGCGGCACCGACGCGAAATCGCCTCATCCCTGCCGCAGTCTGCAGCGCATATCCCCGGCAATCGGGCGGTTTTCGGCCGATTTCGGGCGGTTTGCCGGTGGTTTAGTTGACTTGGGCCAGCGTGTGGCGGAAACAGGCTGAGCCTGGACTGACCCACGATTCGGCGGGAGTATTGATCGAGTGAAGCGAATTTTGAACCGTTACCTTGCCGGCCTCGGCCTTGGTGTTCTCGCTCTGGTCGCCGGTGGCAGCGCCGCCCTGGGTCAGGGCGTGGTGCGGGCGCAGTATGGCGACTGGCAGATGAGCTGCGATACGCCGCCGGGCGCGAGCTTCGAGCAATGCGCCATCATCCAGAACGTGCTGGCCGAAGACCAGCCCAATGTCGGCCTGTCGGTCATCATCCTGCGCACCGCCGATCGCGAGGCGCGGCTGTTGCGGGTGCTGGCGCCGCTTGGCGTGCTGCTGCCCAATGGGCTGGGGCTCAATGTGGACGGCCAGGATATGGGCCGGGTGGCCTTTGTGCGCTGCCTGCCCAATGGCTGCGTGGCCGAAGTGGTGCTCGATGATGCGCTGGTGGAAACGCTGACCAATGGCACGAACGCGATCTTCGTGGTGTTCAAGACACCCGAGGAAGGCATTGGCATTCCGGTGTCGCTGAACGGGCTCAAGGACGGTTTCGCGCAGCTGCCATAGCGCGCCGATCCAAATACCCAAAAAAAAGCCGGACAGGTGCAAGCACCGTCCGGCAAGTCATCAGGAAACGGGATCGGTGGCAAAGCCGACCCGGGAGATGGCACGCGCTCGTAAGCAAAACGTACCAACCTTGGAGACGCCGACCGCGGCGAGGCGGTCGGCGCAATGGGTGTCAGAGGCGCCTAGAGCCGGGCGTTGCGGGCGCGGGCGGCGTTGAGCACGTGCTCGGTGCCGGCATAGGGGCGGCTGGCCAGCGCGGCGGTGATATCGGCCCGGGTAATGCCCAGATCGTCGAGCCGGCTGGAGTCGAGCGCCAGCAGGGCGGTCAGCGCATTCCGGCGGGCACGGGCGGCATTTGCCTTGGCGATCCAGCGCGCAAGCGCAGCAAAGGGTCTGGGCAGGGCGGCCGTTAGTGACCGCTCGCCGGAAAGCGAGATAGCCATGGGAATTCTCCACTGATCGGGGTTGCGCCGACGGGGGTCAGCGCCGCGGCGCCGCCTGAGCAGTGCCGATGACACTGAAATAGCGCTCTGGACATTCATTCGTCCAACAAATAGATTTCATCCTGTACATCAATTTGAGTGATGTGAGGAGCCATGGCCGCGCCACTTGATCTGGACCAGTTGCAGAGTTTCTGTGCCATTGCCGATTGTGGCAGTTTTACCGAGGCGGCGCGTCGGGTGAACAAGACCCAGTCCGCCGTGTCGATGCAGATCAAACGGCTCGAGGAGCGGCTGGGGCAATCGCTGCTGGCGCGTGAGGGCCGCAGCGTGACGCTGACCGCCCATGGCGAGGCGCTCTACGCCAAGGCGCGCAAGATGCTGCGCACCAATGCCGAAATCATGGACCATTTTTCCGATGGGGTGCTGTCGGGCTCGATCCGTTTCGGCGTGCCGGACGATTATGCGGTACGCCTGCTGCCGGTCATCCTGTCCAGCTTTCAGCGCACCCATCCCAAGATTGCCGTGGATGTGTCCTGCATGGCTTCGGAGGAATTGCTCAACGGCATGCGCGCGGGGCGCTATGACCTCATCGTCTTCACCCAGGGGACCGAGCAGAATTACGGCGAACTGTTCCGCACCGAAAAAATGCACTGGGTGACGTCGCATGGCGGACGGGCTTTGGCCAGCGAGCCGCTGGCCATTGCCTGCGGGCCGCAATGCTGCATCTGGCGCAAGGATGCGCTGGAGGCCCTCGACCGCACCGGCAAGGACTATCGCATTGCCTATACATCATCGAATGCCACGGCGATTTCGAGCGCCGTCCTGTCAGACCTGGCGATCGGCTTTCTGCCCGAAAGCGCGCTGCAGCCGGGCATGCGCGTGATCAATGACGACTATGGCCTGCCGCGGGTGGGCGATGCCCAGATCGCATTGATGCGGGCCAGCCACGCCTATGGCGGCATCTATGACGCCCTGGCCAGCCATATCGTGCAGTCCATGGGGAATCTGGAAACCGCCCTGCCCGACGCAGAAGCTGCGGAGTAAATCGGCGCGGCTCTTGACCTGCCCGGGCCGATGTCGCACCAACGGACATGGCCGATATCCTTACCAATGCCACCGAGTTCAGCGTCAGTGAAATCGCCCAAGCGGTCAAACGCACCGTCGAGGACGAGTTCGGCCATGTGCGCGTGCGCGGCGAGATTTCCGGCTTTCGCGGCCAGCATTCATCCGGCCATGCCTATTTCACCCTCAAGGACGAGGGTGCTTCCATCGATGCGGTGGTGTGGAAGGGCAATTACGCCAAGCTCAGCTTCAAGCCCCAGGAGGGGCTCGAGGTAATCGCCACCGGGCGGCTGACCACCTTTCCGCGCTCGTCCAAATATCAGATCGTCATCGACAATATCGAGCCGGCCGGTGCCGGGGCGCTGATGGCGCTGCTCGAGGAGCGCAAGCGCAAGCTGGCCGCCGAGGGGCTGTTCGACCGCGACCGCAAGCGGGCTCTGCCCTATCTGCCGGGCGTGATCGGCGTCATCACCTCGCCTACCGGGGCGGTGATCCGCGATATCCTGCATCGCCTGGCCGACCGTTTCCCCAGCCATGTGCTGGTCTGGCCGGTGCGGGTCCAGGGCGATACCTGCGCTGCCGAAGTGGCCCGGGCCATTGAGGGCTTCAATGCCATGACGCCAGGCGGCGCCATGCCGCGGCCGGACCTCCTCATCGTGGCCCGCGGCGGCGGCTCGATCGAGGACCTCTGGGGCTTTAATGAAGAGGCGGTGGTGCGCGCGGTCGCCGCCAGCGGCATTCCCATCATTTCGGCAGTGGGCCACGAAACCGATACCACGCTGATCGACTATGCGTCCGACATGCGGGCGCCCACGCCGACCGCGGCGGCCGAGGCAGCCGTGCCGGTGCGCGTCGAGCTGGTGGGTTATGTCGACGATCTGGGCGGGCGACAGCGCCAGGCCACAAGACGGGTGACAGCCAGCGCGCGCGACCGGCTGCGCGCCGCGGTCGCCGGCATGCCGCGCCCGGCAGACCTGGTGGCGCTGCAGCGCCAGCAGCTCGACCATGCCGCCGCCAACCTGTTGGGCAATCTGCGCCACTCGGTGCAGGCGCTGCGGCTGCGCTATGCGCGCATTGACAGTACGCTGACGCCGCGCCTGCTGCATGGCCAGCGCCAGGAAGGGGCGCAGCGGCTGCGCAATCTGGCGCTGCGCGCCGATACCGGCCTGCGCAAGACCGTGGACCGCACCCGCCTCACCTATGATCCGCGCGCGGCGCTGCTCGACAATTCAATGACGCGGCTGGTGGAGCGCAAGCGCGCGCAGCTGGCCGGCCTGACGCCGAAGCTGTCGCCCGCCGTGCTGAGGACCGAGCTGCGTCATGCCCGCAGCCAGCTCGGCCCGCTGACGGCGCGGATGCGGGGCGGCATGGCGCTGAGCCTGAGCGAGGGGCGTACCGCGCTCGGGCAATGGGGCAAGCTCTTGGGCTCGCTGAGCTATAAAAGCGTGCTTGCGCGCGGATATGCGGTGATCAAGGATGCAGATGGCAATCTGGTCCAGCAACGGGCGCATCTGGCCCCGGGGGACATGGTGGCCATCGAATTTGCTGATGGTGCGGTGGGCGCGACGATTGCAGGCAGTCCGGTCATCAAGAAGAAACCACGCGACCAACAGAGCGGCGGCACGCAGGAAAGCCTCTTCTGAATGCCATGAATTCTCGCTATAGCGGGCCAGACTAAAGGATTTTCAGCATGAACATATTTGACAAGAATATTGGCCCTGCCGAGGCGGTAATCCGTTACCTCGATGGTGACTATGTCGTGCTCAAGCCAGGCAGCTTTGCCCGCTGTGCCATTACCGGCAAGCCGATCCCGCTGGACGAGCTGTTCTACTGGAATGTTGACCGGCAGGAGGCCTATGCCGATGCCACCGTCGCCAATACGGCGTTCGAGCGGTTTGGCCTGGGCGCCTGATGAGCGAGGAAGCGTCTGCCGGGCGTCGTCGTTTTCTGTTCGTCTCCAATGGGCATGGCGAGGACTGGATCGCCGCAGCCATCATTGCCCGCCTGCCCCGCTCGATCGAGGTGGAAGCCTATCCGATGATCGGCGCCGGCAATGCCTATACCGGCATTTGCCCCCTGGTGGGGCCCCGCGCCACGCTGGCCTCGGAAGGTTGGCGCAACGTCAAGGGATCGCTGCAGCGCGACCTGGCCAATGGCGGATTGATGACGGTGCCCCCGGCTTTGCGTTTCCTGCGCGGCATCCGCGGCAAATATGAGCGCATCGTCGTGGTCGGCGATGTCACCGGGGTTCTGGCGGCCTATGCCACCGGACATCGCGACCTGCTCTATCTCGATGTCTACAAGACCGGTGCCGCCCGGCTCTATTCGGCGGCCGAACGTTTCGTCATCAAGCGCGCCTGCGCCACGGTCTTTTGCCGGGCTGACAGTCTGGCGCAGGTGCTGCATGATGCGGGTGTCGATGCCCGCTCGGCCGGCAATGTGATGATGGATACCATTCCCCATGGCCATTATGACGCCGCCTGCCGGCGCCGCCAGCCCCAGGCGGTGACGCTGCTGCCCGGTAGCCGCGCGCTGACGGCGGAAAGCTTCGAGCTGCAGATCGATGCGCTGCGCACCCTGCCGGTTGCCGAGCGGCCCGACATCTTTCTGGCCGTGGCCGGCGGCATCAATATCGATGACTTGGCCAAAAAGACCGGCCTGCGCCGGACGCATATGCTCAGCGTCGAGCCGGACGATCTGGGCGAGCTCTCCGATGGCACGCTGACCGTGCATATGG
>CAXBHD010000180.1:0-6923 GCA_963975335.1 uncultured Devosia sp.
GACGAGGACACTTTCGTCAAGATGCGCGAGGCGCGCGATGCCACGCTCGCCATGCCCCGGCTGATCATACCGTCGCTGCAGGTCAATATGCGCGCCGGCCAGCTGCCGCCCAAGGATGAAAGCGGCAAGAGCTTCCTCAAAGTGCCCGTCAACGGGCTCTAGCCCATGGCGGCTCCTCCCCACGCACAGGCGCGGGGAGGGACCCTTCCCGAAAGTCCAAACCATGTTCTCGTTTTTCAAGCCCAAGGCCAACACCATGAACCTCCGCAAGGTCGACGACACTTTCGCCGTGACCGGCCAGATCACCCCCGACCAGGTCCAGGCCGTGTCGGATGCCGGCTACAAGTCCATCATCTGCGCCCGTCCCGACAATGAGGAGCAGGGCCAGCCCAGCTTTGCCGAAGTCGCCCGCGCCGCCGAGACGCTGGGCATCCAGATCGTCCATATTCCCGTCTCGGGACCTTTGGGCGAGGGCCAGATCATCCGCTTCCACGACGCCTGGGAGCAGATGCCCAAGCCCATGCTCGGCTATTGCCGCTCCGGCGCCCGCGCCGGCAGCCTCTATGCCACGCTGGGCAAGTAATCCCGGTTCGGCCCCCGGGCCGAGCCCTTTTCTGCCCGGTTCAGCCCCTGGGGCTGAACGCTTCTCCGATTGAGTTGACCAATGCACCTGAAGTCCTATTTCCCCATTCTCGACTGGGGTCGGCGCTATAACCGCCAGACACTGACCAGCGATCTCGTCGCCGCGATCATCGTGACCATCATGCTGATCCCGCAATCGCTGGCCTATGCGCTGCTGGCCGGCCTGCCGCCCGAAGTAGGGCTCTATGCATCGGTGCTGCCGCTGGTGGCCTATGCCATCTTTGGCACGTCCTCGGCCCTGGCCGTGGGCCCGGTGGCGGTCGTCTCGCTGATGACCGCCGCCGCCGTCGGGCGCATCGCCACCGAGGGCACGGTCGACTATGCCAGCGCCGCCATCCTGCTGGCTTTGCTCTCGGGCGTGATGCTGACGCTGATGGGCCTGTTCCGGCTCGGTTTCATCGCCAATTTCCTCTCCCATCCGGTGATTTCCGGCTTCATCACTGCCTCGGGCCTCATCATCGCCACCAGCCAGGTCGGCGGCCTGCTCGGCATCAAGACCGAGGGCCATGCCATGCCCGATCTGGTGATGTCCATCATCGCCAATCTCGGCCAGATCAACCTCTATACCTTGGGCATCGGCGCCCTGGCGCTGTCGCTGCTGCTGTGGATCCGGCTCGATCTCAAGAACTGGCTGGCCCGTTTCGGCGTGCCCAAGGGCGTCGCCACCATCGTGGTGCGGGCCGGCCCGGTCCTGGTCGTCTTCCTCACCATGGCGCTGTCCGTGCTGCTCGATCTGGGCGCCAAGGGCGTGTCGCTGGTGGGTGAGGTGCCGCAGGGCCTGCCCATGCTGTCGCTGCCCAATTTCAACCTCGACACCATCCAGCAGCTGGCCGTGCCGGCGCTGATCATCTCCATTGTCGGCTTTGTCGAATCCATTTCGGTGGCGCAGACCCTGGCGGCCAAGCGGCGCGAGCGCATTTCGCCCAATCAGGAGCTGATCGGCCTGGGTGCCTCCAATATCGCGGCGGCCATTGGCGGCGGCTATCCGGTGACGGGCGGCTTTGCCCGCTCGGTGGTCAATTACGATGCCGGCGCCGCCACGCCCGCGGCCGGCGCCTTCACCGCTATCGGCATTGCCGGGGCCACGCTGCTGCTGACGCCGTTCCTGGCCATCCTGCCCAAGGCGACGCTGGCCGCCACTATCGTGCTGGCCGTGCTCACTTTGGTGGATTTTTCCATTCTCAAGCGGGCCTGGGCCTATTCCAAGGCCGATTTCGCCGCCGTGGCCATCACCCTGGTCGGCACGCTGCTGCTGGGCGTGGAAGTGGGCATTTCGCTGGGCGTCGGCGCCTCCATCCTGGTCTTTCTCTATCGCTCCTCCCAGCCCCATGCCGCCATTGTCGGCCAGGTGCCCGGCACCGAGCACTATCGCAATGTGCTGCGCCACCAGGTCGATACCATGCCCGGCGTGCTCTCGATCCGCGTCGATGAAAGCCTCTACTTTGCCAATGCCCGCTATCTCGAGGATCTGGTGATCAACCAGGTCGCGGCCAATCCCGGCCTCACCGACGTCGTGCTGATGTGCTCGGCCGTCAATGCCGTGGACATGTCGGCGCTTGAAAGCCTCGAGGCCATTCACCACCGGCTGGCCGATCTGGGCGTCCGACTGCACCTGTCCGAGGTCAAGGGGCCGGTCATGGACCGGCTGGCCAGCACCGATTTCATGCAGCATCTGAGCGGCCAGGTCCATCTCAGCCAGCATCAGGCCATCCGGGCCATTGCCGCCGCCCGGCTGCAGGCCACGACGCCAGCGCCTGACCTGGATCAAAGACCGAGCGCCCACAATGGCTGACAATACCAATCTGGAGGACGTGATGACCCATATCGTATGTTCCCATTGCGGGGCGACCAACCGGATTGCCCAGGGCCAGGATGTCGGCGCCGGCAAATGCGGCAAATGCGGCGCGCCGCTGTTTTCGGGCGTGCCGGCCGATGTGCCAGCCGCCATTCTCGAAAAGCAGATCGCCAAATCCGACATTCCGGTGCTGGTCGATGTCTGGGCGCCCTGGTGCGGCCCGTGCCGCGTCATGGGGCCGCAATTTGCCGCGGCGGCCGAGCAGGCCGAACCGGCCATGCGCTTCGTCAAGCTCAATTCCGACGAGAACCAGGACCTGTCGAGCCGGCTGAACATTCGCGGCATCCCCACCATGATCATGTTCAAGGGCGGCAAGGAAGTCGCCCGCGTCTCGGGCGCCATGGCGACGGCGGACATTCTCAAATGGGCCCGGCAAGAAGCCTGACGGTTGACGCCTCTCCCTCCCATTGCCGACACTGCTCAGCAGTGATGGCGCGGCTGGCGGGGAGACAGGCAATGCAGCAGACAAAAGGCGGCTGCCGCTGCGGCGCGGTGCGGCTCGTGGCGCGGGGCCAGCCCCTTCGGGTCGGCATCTGCCATTGCCTGGATTGCCGCAAGCAGCATGGCGCGCTGTTCTATGCCGCCGCCATCTTCCCACAACAGGCGGTGACCATTACCGGCGATACCAGCGCCTATCACGGCCGGCATTTTTGTCCCCTCTGTGGCAGTCCGCTCTTTGCCCGCTCGGGCGACGAAGTGGAAGTCCATCTCGGCACGCTGGACTCGCCGGACCAGTTCACCCCGACCTATCAATGCTGGACGGCACGGCGCGAAAGCTGGCTGCCGGCATTTGCGGGGATGACAGGGTTTGTGGGGGATCGGGAGGGGTAGGGGCTTGGCCTGCTTGCTCATCCCACAGGCCGTCGCTTCTCACCGGCCGTCACCCTCGGGCTTGACCCGAGGGCGTTGCACGTGCTCGACGCCCCGCCAGTACAGAGCCCTCGGGTCAAGCCCGAGCGTGACGCGTTGTGGCAATGCCACCCTTGGGATTGAACCAGTTCCCCCTGGCGAGCCGGCCCCGCACGTAATCTCGGTAGGCCTCGGGCGGCAGCGGGGTTTTTGAGGTGTGCCGCCTGGTATTGCAGAGCCAGCAGGCGGCAACGATGTTCTCCGCCACATCCTGGCCGCCGTCACATTGCGCCAGCAGGTGCTCGGCGGTGCGTCGGCTTCGCCGCTTGTCAGTCGCAGAAGACATGGGTCGGCCGCAATACCAGCAGAGCCCGCTTTGGCGGTGAAAGGCCGCGTCACGCAGTTTGTTGAGGTTCGACATGGGTAACCTTTGACGGCCGACATCTTAGAAACGGGGCGGCAGAAAACTATCGCTTTGGCGACCGGCAGCGCGCCAGAGCTTGCGACGGGCATCCGCCGGCTCGAGATGCCGATACTTGCCGCCCGAGAATTTTGGCCAGTCCAGCGCCAGGCCGCAGCGGACCAGTTCGGCCGCCAGATCGCTGCCATCGGGCAAGTAGCACACGGCCACGAGGCGGTCATAGGACAGTTCGGGAAGAATTTGCGCCGTTATGGTCTGGCCCTTGCACATCTGCACCAGCGCCCATTTTGAGCGCTGACCCCAGGGATGGTCGAGTTCGGGCGCATCGATGCCGGCCAGCCGGATGCGTTGCTTGTTGATGACGATGGTATCGCCATCGATGACCCAACACTGGCCGCGCAACACCATTTCCGTTTGCGGCGGCCGGGTTTGGAACGGCACCACCTCGCTCGGATATCGCCGGGTCTGACGGATGCGCGGGCGACGACGCCTGAACAACCGGACCAGCATCCAGAATAGTCGCATATTTCCCCCGGTATCCGCCTCTCCTTCGGAAAGTAGCGCACACAGCTAAACGAATACTATCGCCAAGTTCTCGTATTGAGGTGGCATGCGGCTGGTACTTTAGCGCGGGGCGGAGGGATTGGGCCCCGCCAAAGCAGCTAACGCCTTGTGACAACCTGCCCATGATTATTTCCCGGCAGACGAAATATCGATCGCATTGCTGATCGAGACGACGGTACAGTGCAGGATATTATATATTATACGAGGGGGACAGGATGAATTATCCGATTTTGCTGACGTGTCTGGCGTCAATCTCGCTGTCTGCTTGTGCGAGCAGTTCTGTTACGCAGCTATCGAGCAATACTGCAGTTATCTCGGCATCGGCAGCGCCCATTTGCCGGACCACCGGGGCCGCAAGTGTCGCTAACCAGATGGCGGCGATCACCACGATCAAGGCGGGCTACAATCGGTTTATAGTGGGCGGCTTTGGCACGATGAACAACACGCGTGTCGTTTCGACCGGGCCGACCTACGCCACGACCAGCGGGTCGTTCAATCGCTTTGGCAACAGCGTGTACGGCACGACCAACACTACCTATGGCGGTAGCAGTACCTTTCTCGCCGGCAGCAATGAGGCAGAGATGCAAATCACCATGCTCAATCCGGGCGACGTTGGCTACGAACAGGGCATCGACGCCCGGGCGGCATTGGGGCCCGATTGGCAAAAGAAGGTGGATGGCGGGATCAATAGCTGTTTTTGACGTATATCTTGGTTCGCTGAACATAATCCCTTGTTCATTCACGCTATCGATTTCACGCACTTTGACAGTGTCGCGAGATCAGCAAGCCGCAAGTATCTCTGCACCCGCCCCAAATATGAAATCATGTCGCGCCCCCTTCAGGCCCTTCTTCGTCGGTGATAGAAGCTGTTAGTGTTAGTCGCAGTACGGGAGCCTGCGGCAATGCAGAATAACGAATTTCTCTAGAAATCTCGTTAATTTGGCTAGCTGCGGATTTCTTGTCATCATCTTCTTGCTCTTCAGCCGTCACGCCCGCATTGCCTTCAATTTTGTATCCATTGTCTAGTCGGGCCGCGATCTGCGGTAGGTAATTATTAAGTTCGATCCTAAGCTCATTCATTCTGCCCTTTGCCCTAGGCCCGATAACACCGTCGGCAATTCGCTTAAGTCCGCTTTCGATCTTCGCCTCGATATCCGCGTCCAGTGCGTCGAGTGCTTTTAGGGAGGCCTCTGCGGCTAGTGCGCTGGCTCTGGCTTCCCTCAAATTGTAAGTAGACGTTATAAGCTCTATAATGTCCTTCGTAATCTTTATTACAAGAAGGCAGGCAGGGATGCTCAATCCCGCAAATATCAGCGGGTCCGTAGTGGATAGTTCTTCAAGCTTTGGAGAACTCCTGCTTCCGGTTGCAATCTCCTCACTAAGCTCAAGGAACTTGGCTATTTCGGTAAGGTCTTTTGCAAATGCCTTCAGTTCATTCGAAAATGCGGGCCTGGGCATGAGGATGCTTAATTCAGCCTCGCCTTCCTCAACATCGTACGACTCCAAGCCTAGGTTCTCGAAAGCTTCCAAGATGCTTGCGAGAGCAGTACGAACGGTCACGAGATTGGTATGAATCCTTCTAACCGTAGCGACAGCGCTTTCTAGCGTAATACTATTGCCCCTCACAGCCGCCACAGTTTGAGCAGCAAAAGAAGCGTCTTTGACCGACAACGCCCCGATGTGTTCAAGTGCTTGATTCCAGGTCTCGGGATAGTGAAAATCTGGAGAAGTGCTTAGCGTTTGAAGTGTCTCAAGCGATATTTCTATTTGCGATAGGTTAGAAGCGCTTGGGCTGGAGATTTGCGTCTGCAGCGCACTTTGCAATGTTGCTAACGTGTCGATTACTAGATTTTTCTCAATGTCGTCAGTGATTTTACGGGCAATTGTGAATAGGCGTTCGGTGTTCATGTTAATCCCCCCGTAAATAGTATTGGCCCAAACCGTAGTTTGGGCCAAACGTTTCTACGTATTTTCACCTAAAAAGACGAAACTGGGCGAAAGCGTACTTTTAGCTACACCCAGTCGTCGTGCCGCAGGTGTCGCACTTGAGGCACGTCCCGTTCCGGACCATCGTAAAGTTATGGCACTCGGTGCACTGGTCGCCCGTATAGCCTTTCATCTGGGCTTCGGCGCGCAGGAGACCAGAATCCTTGCTCGGCGGCGGGCTCGGGATCGGGTTGAGCTCGGCAGCCGGGAAGGCGGCTGGGGCGAGCTGGACTTCGGTCTTGAGGGCCGTGGCGGTCTTGAGCGCGGTGACCGTCGAGGTCTGCATGGCCTGGACGGGATTGTACTGGTGGTGATCGCCCGAGACGATCATCAGGCTCTTGTTGGTGACGCGGCCGCGGGTCATGCCGCGCGACACAAAGCGATCGGCCTGCATGGGCGCTGCCGGAGCCGGAGCGGCACGGCCGCCCTTGCTCTCGTCATTGCCCTTGCCCAGCGAGGTCGGGCTTTCCGGATTCACATGGGCCAGGTCGTCGCGGTCGAGATAGGACACGGCCAGTTCGCGGAACACATAGTCGAGGATCGACGTGGCATTCTTGATCCGGTCATTGCCCATGACCATGCCGGCGGGCTCGAAGCGGGTGAAGG
>CAXBHD010000181.1:0-6886 GCA_963975335.1 uncultured Devosia sp.
CGAGAGTGTCCCAATAACGGCGAGGGCGACCTTCGAGCCGACACCCTGGACGGTCTGCAGCAGCTGGAACCATTCGCGCTCGGCCGCGGTGGCAAAGCCATAGAGCCGGATCATGTCCTCGCGCACGATGGTTTCGATGAAGACCACGCCAGCCTCGCCCACCCGCGGCAGCGCCTGCAGCGTGCGGCTTGAGCAAAACGCCTCGTAGCAGACGCCACCGCAATCGATCAGCACGTGATCGTCGCCGAAACTGTCGATCAATCCCTTGAGCTTGCCGATCATGCCATGGCCCTCAACCGCTGCTGGGCGACGCGGTGATGGGCATGGCAAATGGCAATGGCCAGCGCATCGGCCGCATCGGCGCCCTTGAAGTCGGCTGTCGGCATCAGTGTCCGTACCATCAGTTCCACTTGCCCCTTGCCCGCATGTCCCGTCCCCACCACCGATTTCTTGACCAGGTTGGCGGCATATTCAGCCACCGGCAGGCCGCGCGCCGCCGGCGTCAGCAGCGCCACGCCGCGCGCCTGGCCCAGGATCAGCGCCGAGCGCACGCCCGCATTGACGAAGGTTTCTTCCACCGCGGCTTCCGCCGGCGCAAACCGGTCCAATACCGCATTGAGTCCGGCAAACAGCACGGCCAGCCGCTCCGCCAGTCCGCCATCGACCGGCGGCGTCACCGTCCCGGCGCCGATAAAGGTTAGCCGGTTGCCCAGGGTTTCGATGACGCCCCAGCCACAACGGCGCAGGCCTGGATCGATGCCAATGATTCGGGTCGGTACGCTCATCGCTCATCCTTAATTGCCTTGATCGATCCTACCAAGATCAATGTGAACAAAGTGGCAACGGAGCCGGTGGATAAACCCTGATAGGGACAATTGCACCGATTTGGCCAACACATTGTTCAAGCTGCTTACCTAGCCTGCATCTCAGCCAGGAACGTCCGGGAACGAAACGGGCAGGGCCGAGTTTTTGCACTGCCAGACATTGCTGCTGGCCCACCGTCAGCACCCAGCAAGCAAGCCATGGCGCATGTGGCGCCATTTGCTTGATCGCACGAGCCCGGCACTGCCGTGCTGCCCCAGCCGGCCGGAGTATATCAATGTTGCGTCCCCGATCCTTGACTGCCCCGCAAAGCTGGTCGAGCGTGGGGCGATGGACCCTGATCGGCACACTTTTCTGCATCGTCGTATCCATGCTGGTCAATCTGGCGCTGTTCAGTGATCTCGATGGTCGGGCGCTGCAACGCGCGCTCCTCAGCGCCCTGATCATTCCCGCCGTTCTGGGCATGCCGCTCTTTCTGTTCCTGGGCATGCGTATCCGCGGCCTGGCCCTGAGCAATGTGCGGCTGGGCATGGTCGCCCGCACCGACAGCCTCACCGCCTGCCTCAATCGCGGCGCCTTTACCGCCCGCGTCAGCAGCCTGCTGGCGCAGCGCGAGGAGGGCACCAGCAGCGCGCTGCTGATGATTGACGCCGACAATTTCAAGGCGATCAACGATCTGTTCGGCCATGATTGGGGCGACGATGCCCTCGCCATCATCGCCCGCTCGATCCGCGCCGTTCTGCGCTCGGGCGAGCTGGTGGGGCGCATGGGGGGCGAGGAATTTGCCGTCTATCTGCCCGACCTTGACCAATATCAGGCCGAGGCCATTGCCGAGCGCATTCGCCGCTCGGTCCGCCTCGCCAATTTCTCTCCCGACGGCCAGCGGCACCTGCTCTCGGTCAGCATTGGCGGGGCGGTCTTTTCCGGCGCGGCGGCCTTTGCCGATCTGTTCCGCATTGCCGATCAGCGCCTCTATGAAGCCAAGCGGGCGGGCCGCAACCGCGCCACCATCGTCAATACTGCCGATCTGCAGCCGGTCGCCCTGCCGCAGTCAGCATGAAAAAGGAGCGGCGCCATTGGCACCGCCCCTGAACAAGCATGCTCAAAAAACCCTCAGGCGTCGAGCTTGGCCATGTCCTCATCGCTCATCTCGAAGTTCGAATAGACGTTCTGCACGTCATCGTCTTCTTCCAGCATGGCGATGAGCCGCATCAGCGTGGCGCCCTTGTCGGCGTCGATCGGCGCATTGGTCTGCGGCTTCCATACGGCCTTGACCGATTCAGCTTCGCCCAGGGTCTTTTCCAGCGCCGCTGCCACTTCCACCATGGCCTCGAAGGTTGTGGTCACGTAATGGCCGTCTTCGCTGCTCTCGACGTCATCGGCACCGGCCTCGATGGCCGCTTCCATGATGGCGTCTTCGCTGCCGGCCTTGGCGGGATAGACAATCTCGCCCACCTTGTCGAACATGAAACCGACCGAATTGGTTTCCCCCATCGCCCCGCCGCATTTGGAAAAATACGAGCGCACATTGGAGGCGGTGCGGTTGCGATTGTCGGTCAGCGTCTCGACGATGATGGCAACGCCGCCCGGACCATAGCCCTCATAGCGGATCTCTTCGAAATTCTCGCCGTCATTGCCGATCGCCTTCTTGATGGCGCGGTCGATATTGTCCTTGGGCATGGACTGCGAACGCGCATTGACCACAGCCAGGCGCAGCCGGGAATTGAAGGCCGGATCGGGCATGCCCATCTTGGCCGCCACGGTGATTTCGCGGGCCAGCTTGGAAAAGACCTTGGAACGCACCGCGTCGGACTTGCCCTTGCGGTGCATGATGTTTTTGGCGTGGGAATGGCCGGCCATTCGGGAAACCTCAGAGCGTCGGAGTCAAATTTTGCCCGCTTATAGGGGCAGGACCGGCAAAAATAAAGAGCGCCGCCGCTCAAGGCAGCGCGACACCCCCACCCTGCGGGCCCCGCGTCACTTCGCGGGCGCAGGGCCCGGCCAGCGGCTAGCCGAAAACCGGCACGGCCTGCGCCAGGCTGCCGCCAATGCGCAGCGGCAGCGCCTGCCGCGCCAGCCCCGTGCGCGGGTCGGTCTCGATGGCAATGCCGCATAGCGTGGCCTCGCCCTCGGAAGGCGAAAACCGGCCATTGGCAATGCCGGTCAGGAAACGGTTGAGCGGCTCCTCGGTATCGGTGCCGATGACCGAGTCGAAGTCCCCGCACATGCCCGCATCGGCCATCAGCGCCGTGCCCCCGCGCAGCACGCGGTGATCGGCCGTGGGAATATGGGTATGGGTGCCGACCACCAGGCTCACCTTGCCGTCGAGGAAATGCCCCATGGCCTGGATTTCCGAGGTCGCCTCGGTATGGAAGTCGACGATGATGGCATCGGCCTGCTCGCCCAGGGGACAGGCGGCGACGGCGGACTCCACCGCGCGCTATGCCCGTTGCGACCGCTCACCAGCATGGCACCGCGCCCGGGCGTGCCGGGCGGCATATTGATCGGCCGGATCAGCGTATTCTCGCGCTCGATATAGGAAATGGTCTCGCGCTGGTCGAAGGCGTGGTCGCCCAGCGTCACCACATCGGCCCCGGCATGGCGGATGGCGTTGAAATGCGGTTCGGTCAGACCCTTGCCATGGCTGGCATTCTCGCCATTGACCACGACGAAATCGAATTTGTACTGCTCGATGAGCCCGGGCAGCCGATCATTGATCGCATCCCGGCCCGAACGGCCCATCACATCGCCCAGAAACAGCAGTCTCATGCGCTGGCGCCGAAATGGCGAATGCCGGCTTCGGTGATCACCGCATCGAGCGGCACGTCATGGCCGTCGCGCGGAATGAGGTCGAGTTCCTGGGCGGCAAAGGCCAGGCCGATCAGGGTGGGGGATTTGCTCATCTGCGCCAAAGTCCGATCATAGTAACCGCCGCCATAGCCCAGCCGCGTGCCCAGCCTGTCAAAGCCCAGAAGCGGCATCAGCACCATATCCGGCTCGGCCAGCGGCGCCAGTTCCGACGGCGCCAGGGTGCCAAAACCGGCCTCGTAAAGGGCCGCGCCCTTTTCCCAGACCCGCATCTGCAGCGGCTGGTCGGGCCCCTGCACCACCGGCAGCACCACGACCTGCTCGCTTTCCATCAGCCGCACCAGGATGGCCTGGCAGTCGAGCTCGTCGCGAATCCGCCAATAGGCGGCCACGACCTGGCTTGGCCTGAGGGCAAAATGGGCAAAGAAATGCTGGGCCACACGGTCGGCCGCCTCGGCCCGGGCGGCGGCGCTCAATGCCGCGCGCGCCCTATGGGCCTGGCGCCGCAAGCCGGCCTTGGCGTCTTCGATTGTCTCGTCCACCATGCGCCGCTTTTGAGCCTGCTCTCCGAATTAGGTGCCACCCTGGCCGTGGGATAAGCGATCCCGGAACCTACTTTACGTAGGTGGGCGCCGTATGTCCGAACCCACGGGTCCGGTCAGGGACAGCTCCCTTAAGATCGATAAGGCCCCGGGGATATTGGTATCCTCACGCACCGGGCAGCCTGCCAGATATAGTGCGTTGCCATGGCGCTGCATAGAGCACCCCGCGGGAAAGTGGCTTGTTTTTGCCCGCATGCTTCACCACTTTGTGAGCGCCCAGACGGAGCGCCCGATGTTTGCCCAAATTCTCCTCGTGATGATCGTGGCCATTGCCATTGCGGCCCTGGCCGAACGGCGCAATGTGCAGCCGGCGCTGCTGGTGGCCATGGTGGGCCTGGCCGCCTCCTTCATTCCCGGCCTGCCCCGGCTCGAGCTGGCGCCCGAAATCATCCTGGGGGTTTTCCTGCCGCCCATGCTGTTCTCCGCGGCCAGCGACTTTTCCTTTTCGAGCTTTGCCAAGCGCCTTGGCTCGATCGTCAATCTGGGCGTGTTCATGGTCTTTGGCACGGCGGCCCTGGTCGGCATCGTCGCCAATCTTCTGGTGCCGGGCCTCGGATCGGCCGCTCTGGTCCTGGGCGCCGTGCTGGCCCCGCCCGACGCAGTGGCGGCCATTGCCATCGGTCGCAAGGCCGGCCTGCCCACCGCCGTGATGACCGTGCTCAAGGGCGAAAGCCTGATCAACGACGCTGCGGCGCTGACCCTGTTCACCGTGGCAGTGGCCACTGTCGCCGGCACCCCCAACTTCATCGACAATACCCTGCTCTATTTCCTTTATGCCGCCCTGCTGGGCATCGTGGTCGGCATGGTCATCGGCCACCTGGCGCGCATTGCCCGGCGCAAGCTGGCCAATCCATCCCTGGCCACCGCCATTTCCGTGATCGTGCCCTTCGCGGCCTACCTGCTGGCTGAAGAGCTGCACGCCTCGGGTGTCCTGGCCGTGGTGGCTGCCGGCTTTGCCCTGGGCCACCACGCTGTCGAGGCGGGCTATGCCGAGCGCATTCAGGAACGCAATTTCTGGCGCACCATCGACACCCTGCTCGAGACTTTTGTCTTTGCCTATATCGGGCTGCAGCTGCGCTTCGTCATCGGTGATGCGGCGGCAGCCGGCTACGCCATCTGGCAGCTGCTGGCGGCCTCGGGCGCGATCTTCCTGGCCACCATCCTCATCCGCTTTGCCTGGGTCTGCGGCACCGCCCTGCTCGGCCGCTGGCGCCATCGCCGTCTCGCGGCCCGGCTCGATCACATGACGGCCATCCTGCCAGCCGACAGCAAACGCCGCTATCCCAGCCTGCAGCCGCCACTGGCTTGGAAGGAAAACCTGGTTGTCGCCTGGACCGGCATGCGCGGCGTTGTCACCCTGGCCGCCGCCGCCGGTATTCCCGCCGTTACCGCCACCGGCGCGGACTTTCCCGGCCGCCATGCCATCCTGGCCATTGCCTTCTTCGTCACCATCGCCACGCTGGTCATTCAGGGCCTCACCCTGCCCTGGCTGATCAGGGCGCTCAGGCTGGATGACAGCCGGGACCGTCAGTTCACTGTCAGCCAGCAGGCGCTGGCCCAGCAGCTCTGCGACGAGGCCGACAGGCAGACCGTGGCGGCCCATCTTGCCACCGACCTGGATGTGGAAAACCGCAAGCTCGCCGAACTCGTCGCGCGGCGCCTGGCCAGCCCGCAAGGCCCTGCCGAACACAAGTTCAACCCCGGCGCCTCGTTCTGGCTGGGCAGCGTGCTGCTCGAAGCGCGCCGCGCCCGGCTCATCGCCGCCCGCGATGCCGGTGAACTCGATGACACCGTGCTGCGCGACACGCTCGAACAGATGGACATCGAACAGGCCTTCATGCACCGCATGGGCAGTCAAAGCGCCTGATCGGCTTAGCCCTGCGGCACCGGCGCCGTGTCGTCCAGAATGCTGGCCATGGCCTCGATGGTCCGCGCGGCGGTACCGAGCTTTTCGGCAAAGCGGATTTCCAGCGCCTCGATCTCGGCGGCCACTTCCTGGCCGGCCCGGGTCAGCACCAGCACGTCCTGTTCGAGCGCCTTGATCTTGCGCTCGGCCTCGGCCAGCTCGTCGACCACGGCAATGCCGGCCATGACCGTCAGCCTTGTGTCGCCAATCTCGCCCACGGCGCCCTTGAGCTGCTCGACATGGGCGTCGAACCGCTCGGCCAGCCCGATCAGGTGCTGCTCCTGCCCCGCCTCGCAGGCCATGCGGTATTTGCGGCCATTGATCTCGACATTGACTTCGGGCATGCCGCTACTCCGCCTCGGCCTTGGCCAGCACGGAGCGGACCGTTTCCATCGCCTCGACCAGACGCCGAGACACGTCATGGGCACTGTCATCGAGACGCTTGGCCCGCGCCGCCGCCTTGTCCAGCTCGGTCGCCAGCCGCGCCCGCTCATGCACCAGCCGCTGGGTATCGACTTCCATGCGGTTATGCTGGCGCATCCTGGTGCCAAGGTCTTGCACGGATTGGTTGAGCCGCGCCAGCGCGCGATCGAACCGCGCATTGGCGGCGGTCAGATCATCTTGAAGTTCCGTGTCACTCATTGCTGCTACGGTCCTCAACGCGCGGCGATTCCGCCGCTGCCAGCCTGCCCCAGTGCTCGCCGCAATGCAACCGGCCCATGCCGCAGCCGGCTTGCCTTGTCATTGA
>CAXBHD010000182.1:0-6880 GCA_963975335.1 uncultured Devosia sp.
CAGCTTGGCCATGTTGAAGCTCTCATAGACCTGGCCCTGATTGGCCGCGCCGTCGCCGAAATAGGCCAGGCTTACCGACCCATCGCCGCGATATTTGGCGGCAAAGGCCAGGCCATTGCCCAGCGATACCTGCGCCCCCACAATGCCATTGCCGCCATAGAAGCGATGCTCATTGGAGAACATATGCATCGAGCCGCCCTTGCCGCGGCTGAGCCCGGCTTCGCGGCCGGTCAGCTCGGCCATCACGCCCTTGGGGTCAAGCCCCATGACCAGCATGTGGCCATGGTCGCGATAGCCGGTGATCTGGGCATCCTTGCCCTTCTCGCTGGCCATGGTGACGCCGGTAACCACCGCTTCCTGGCCGATATAGAGGTGGCAGAAGCCGCCGATCAGGCCCATGCCATACATCTGGCCGGCCTTTTCCTCAAAACGCCGGATCAGCAGCATTTCGCGATAGGCCTCGAGCTCCTGCTCGGGCGTGAACTGGGGGATATTGGGTTGCGTCTTGGCCTGATTGGCCACAGCCTTACGCGCCATAGAGAACGCTCCGCATCGGTTTGGAATTTGCCGCTTCGGCCAGCTTGGCCACAGTCCCTCACCATAACGCAACCGGCTAGCGAAAAGCAATGCTCATGCAAATGGCAAAAAGGGTATTAAAGCGTTGAATCTGCTTGGATAATAGAGATTAACTCATCTGAAGCTAATTGCTGGAATTTACTGGAAATAGGTTTACCGCTGGCTTTGTCGACCATGACAAGGATGTCATCTTCATTGGCCATGTTGAGCAGCATCCGCGCCCGCTCGGTGACAATGTCCGGGTCCAGCCGGCGCGGATCCATCAGCGTGGCCCGGTGCCGATAGTCGTCGATTTCCGCCTGCAGCGCGGCCGATCTGGCCTTGAGCTGATCGATGTCGAGCAGGATCTCGGTCCGGTTTTCAATGCCGAACTGCCCGCCAATGGCCGAAAAGCCCAGATAGCCCTGAAACCCCAGCAGGGCGACGGTCAGGGCGAGCGGGCGCCAGATGGCGGGACGTTTGACACGGGTAGTGGGCATGAATGGGCAAACCGGGGCTGGACCAATCCATTGTGCCTGACAAGGACTTAACGCCGCGTTGCCAGACCGCCCGGGAGCTGCGGCTTCAGACCGGCGCCGCTGCGGCGCCTGCCCCGTTAAAAAGCAGGAAGACCTGCGTCCCAACCGCATAGGCAGCCAGAAACAGCGCCAGGAAGCAGATCCAGCTCAAGATTGCCAGGATGATGATGACCAATAGCCGGCGCCGGCGCAGCCAGGCGAGCCCAGCAGCTGGATACCCCCATGCTTCCAGCCGCCGAAAGATAACTTCCACGCTGACTACTGCCTGCTGTTAACACTTCCCTAACCAGCAGGGTAGATTCCAACGCGGCATCAAAGCAAACGGATTCTGCCGCAGTGGGGGCATTCGATGAGATCATAGTTACGATCGCCAGCCGCACCGGCAGCGGCAGTGCCTACAGCGCCTGGTAGTCGATCTCCATGAAGCGTTCGACCTCCGGTACCCAGCGGTCTGCGACGAAAGCCACATGATCGGGATGGGCATTATAGGCCTGGTAGGCCGCCGCGTCCGAAAACGTCATCAGGAAGCCGAAGGCAAAATCGGTCTTGGGGCTGACCTGGCGAAGCTGCTCGAAATTCTCGACCCCCGGAATGCTGGCCAGCACCCGGGCATCGCGCAGAAACGCGGCCTCCGCGGCCGACCCTGCGGCATGCTTGAGGCTGAACACCACGGTGTGGCGGATCATGGCTCGCTTCCCATCGCTTCGGTGGCCGCAATCGCGGCCATGTTGACAATGCCGCGGCTGGTGGTCGAGGGCGCCAGGATATGCGCCGGCGACTGCGTGCCCATCAGGATCGGCCCGACCGACAGCGCATTGTTCATTTCCTTGAGCAGCGTCATCGACAGGTTGGCCGCGTCCAGATTGGGGAACAGCAGCAGATTGGCTTCTCCGCCCAGCACGGAATCGGGCACATAGCGCTCCCGCAATTCCTGGCTGAGGGCCAGATCGCCCTGCATCTCGCCCTCGACGATCATGTCGGGGGCGATCACCTTGAGCTTCTGATAGACCGCGCGCATCTTGTAGGCGCTGTCGCCATCGCGCGAGCCGAAATTGGAATAGCTCAGCAGCGCCACCTTGGCCTCGATATTGAAGCGCTTGAGGTGGTTGCGCGCCTGTAGCGCAATGCCGACAATCTCGTCCGGCGACGGGTCGATATTGACATAGGTATCGGCCAGGAAGAACGCGCCGCGTGGCATCAGCAGCAGCGATAGCGCCGAGACATCCGCCACCCCCTCCTGCAGCCCGATCACTGAGCGGATATCGCGCACATGGCGGATGAAGCGCCCCTGCAGCCCGCAGATCAGCGCATCCGCCTCGCCGCGGCGCACCGCCAGGGCCCCGATCACCGTCGTATTGGTGCGTACCACCTGCCGCGCCGTATCGGGTGTCACCCCGTCGCGCCCGACCAGCGAGTGGAACAGGCTCACATAGTCGCGATAGCGCGGATCGTCTTCGGGATTGATCACCTCGAAATCCGTCCCCGGCCGCAGGCTGAGGCCGAAGCGCTCGATGCGCGCCTCGATCACCGACGGACGACCGATCAGGATCGGCCGCGCAATTCGCTCTTCAAGCAGCACCTGGGTGGCGCGCAGCACGCGCTCGTCTTCGCCATCGGCAAAGGCGATGCGCTTGTTCTGGCCCTGCGACCGGTCGATGATCGGCTTCATCACGAGGCCGGAGCGGAACACGAAGCGGTTGAGCCCGTCCATATAGGCCGGCCAGTCGGTGATCGGGTTCTTGGCCACCCCCGATTCCATGGCCGCGCGCGCGACCGCCGGGGCAATGCGCAGGATGAGCCGCTGGTCGAAGGGGTTGGGAATGATGTGGTCGGCCCCGAACACGGCCGGCGCACCCGATGGCGAGACTTCCAGGCCCGGCTCATGCGCCAGCTTGGCGATGGCCCGTACCGCTGCCAGCTTCATTTCCTCATTGATCGTCGTCGCGCCCACATCGAGCGCGCCGCGGAAGATGAAGGGGAAGCAGAGGACATTATTGACCTGGTTGGGAAAGTCGGACCTTCCGGTACAGACCATGGCATCGGGCCGCGTCGCCTTGGCCAGTTCGGGCAGGATTTCCGGATTGGGATTGGCCAGCGCCAGCACCAGCGGCTTGGGCGCCATCTTGGCCAGCATTTCCGGCTTCAGCGCACCGGCGGCCGACAGGCCCAGGAAAATATCGGCCCCCTCGATCACCTCGGCCAGCGTGGTCGCATCGCTGACGCGGCGGAACTGGCCGCGCCACTTGTCATTGATGTCATTGCGCTTGTGGGTAACGAGGCCATCCTTGTCGGCCACCCAGATATTCTCGTGCTTGGCGCCCAGGGCCACCAGCACATTGAGGCAGGCAATGGCCGCCGCCCCTGCCCCCGAGGCACAGATCTTGACGTCCTCGATCCTCTTGCCCTTGAGCTCGAGCCCGTTGAGCACCGCGGCCCCGACAATGATGGCCGTGCCATGCTGGTCGTCATGAAATACCGGGATCGGCATCCGCTCGCGCAGGGTTTCCTCGATCTCGAAGCAGTCGGGCGCGCGGATATCCTCGAGGTTGATGCCGCCAAAGGTCGGCCAGAGCGGCGCCACGGCATCGATGAAGCGCTGCGGCTCGATCTCGTCGATTTCGAGGTCGAACACGTCAATGCCGGCAAATTTCTTGAACAGGACGGCCTTGCCCTCCATGACCGGCTTGCTGGCCAGCGCACCAATATTGCCCAGGCCCAGCACGGCCGTGCCATTGGAGATCACTGCAACCAGGTTCTGCCGTGACGTATAGCGCGACACCGCTTCCGGATTGGCGGCAATTTCCTCGCAGGGAGCGGCAACGCCAGGCGAATAGGCCAGCGCTAGGTCGCGCTGGTTGCCCAGCGGCTTGGTCGCCTGAATCTCCAGTTTGCCGGGCTTGGGGAACTCGTGGAAATGCAGCGCGGCATCGCGCAGGGCCTTCCGCTGTTCATTGACATCACTGGACACCTGGTTCTCCTCTGCAGCACATGCTCAGAACGAGCCGATGCACCTGTACGGGTCCGCGTTCGTGCCATCAAATGCCAGCCTTGAAAAGGGGCTAACGCGACCACCCTATGCAACTATCGTCGCAGCGTCAGGCCGCGCTGGCGACAACCGCCGCAATTGTGGTCGGCTCGGCCTGATTGGCATGCAGCGCCATGGCCAGTTCCTTGAAGGCGCCGTGTTTGAGCGCGGGCGCAAAGATGAAGCCCTGCGCCTGCACCACGCCGCGCGCCCGCAGATAAAGCGCCTGCGCCTCGGTCTCCACGCCCTCGGCCACGATCTCGCAGTCGAGATCCTTGGCCATGGCGATCAGCCCGTCAAGCACCGGCACCTGCGTCGTGCCCGGCTTGATCATGTCCACGAAAATGCGGTCGATCTTGATGATGTCAATGCCCAGCGTGCCCAGATAGGCCAGGTTCGAATGGCCTGTCCCGGCATCGTCCATGGCCAGCCGGCAGCCCAGGGCATGCAGGCCCGCAATGACGCTATTGGCCACGGTGGAATTGGCCAGCGGGTGGCGCTCGGTGATTTCAAAGACCAGCTGCCGGAAGTTGATGGGCGAGCCGCCAAAGATTGCCTGCACATCCTCGACAATGCTGTCATCGCGAAAGTGGCCCTCGAACAGGTTGATGGCCACCTTCATCTGGGGCATCAGCAGACAGAGCTCGCTGAGGTCGAACTTGACCTGCTGCATCAGCGACAGCGTCATCGGGATGGCCAGGCCCGTCACCTCGGCATAGTCGATAAAGGCCCCGGGCGGCACGATCTCGCCGTTCTTTTTCTCCCAGCGACACAGCACCTCGCAGCCCACCAGCTCGCCGGTGCGCAGATTGATGATCGGCTGGTAATAGGGCTTGATCTCGCCACGGGCGATGCCGCGCTCGAGATCGAAGGCCGGCACCCGGGAGCGCCGCACATAATGCAGCGCCAAAATCAGAAACACCGCGCTCATCAGGCAGGCCACGATGGTAAAGCTCACGTCAAGATCGGCATAACCGGCCCGCCCCATGGCAAAGGGCATGGCATATTCGACCTTGAGCGGCAGTTCGCCGGCAAAAGCCTGGGCATAGATAAACTCGGTCGAGGCGACACGCCGATCAAAACTGGCGGCATCGCCGATGGTCATGATCGAGGTGCCGTCCGTCAGCGACACCCGCAGCATGCCGCCCGGCATAATGCCTTCGGCCAGCGTTTCCTTGGTCTGCCCCAGGATCGGCACAAAGGCAGAGACGCGGCGCAACGTGCCGAAGGCCTGGGTGATCTTGAGCGCCGGCATGTCCATGTCGGCAAATTGCACCAGCGTGATCGTCTCGAGATTGCCCGGCACCGGCAGGTCGCGCGACAGCGGCGAATAGCTGACATTGCGGCCGAAGGCATCGCAATACTGCACCCCGTCCCCATTCTCGACCAGCACCTGCTTCATGTTGAGGCTGGACTCGATCGCCACCTGCACATTGGCCACGAAAGTGGGCGTGCAGAGCGAGGGACTGTCGGCCAGGATGCGCCGCAAGGCGGCGATCGCATCATTGGAGCCGATGGAAATCTGCGAGGTTATGGCTCGGACATATTGCTGGGAAATGTCCTTCTCACGCACGCGGATATAGGCGTCGAGCAGATAATCCACAGCCACAATGGGGACGAACGCCAATATGGCGCCCAGCAACATCAGGATATTGGAGTATCGGGTCTTCAATTGACGAATCCGAAACGGCGAACACCCTTTATCGGTAGCGGCCAGCCTTTAACGGATCATTAACGCTGGTTAATTTTCAGCAACCCTCGTTACATAGGCCCAATACAGACAAAAGCGGCCCCCGTCGCCAGGGGCCGCTCTATCGTCTGGCCGGGGCCAGAGCTACTTCTTGTCCTGTACGTTGAGCCGGATGCTGAGCTCGCGCAGCTGCGCCGCCGAGGCCTGGCTGGGCGCGCCCATCAGCAGGTCTTCGGCCTGCTGGTTCATCGGGAAGGCGGTGATCTCGCGCAGATTCTGCACGCCGCAGAGCAGCATCACCACGCGGTCCACACCAAAGGCTGCCCCGCCATGCGGCGGCGCGCCATATTGGAAGGCCCGGTACAGGCCGCCGAACTGCTCTTCGACTTCCTCCCGGCTCTTGCCGGTCAGCTCGAAGGCCTTGACCATGGTCTCGGGCAGCTGGTTGCGGATCGAACCCGAGGCAATCTCATAGCCATTGCAGACCGCATCATACTGATAGGCCTTGATGGTCAAGGGATCCTGGCTGTTGAGTGCGTCAATGCCACCCTGCGGCATCGAGAACGGGTTATGCGCGAAATCCACCCGCTTGTTGTCCTCGTCCCATTCGTAGAACGGGAAGTCGACGATCCAGCACAGCGCGAACTGCTCGGTATCGATGACACCGAGATCACTGCCCACCTTGGTGCGGGCGTCACCGGCAAACTTGTAGAACTTGCCCGGCCTGCCGCAGACGAAGAACACGGCATCGCCGTCCTCGAGCCCGAGCGCGGCCTTGATGGCGGCCGTGCGCTCTTCGCCGATATTCTTGGCGATCGGCCCGCTGCCCTGCCCTTCCTTGAAGAAGATATAGCCCAGGCCCGGCTGGCCCTCGCCCTGTGCCCAGGCATTCATGCGGTCGCAGAAGGCCCGGCCGATCGGCTCGGCCCCGGCTCTGTTCTTGGCCGGAATCGCCCAGACCTCGACCTTGTCGTCAGCCTCGATCTGGTTGGCAAAGACCTTGAAGCCCGAGCCGGCAAAATGCTCGGTCACCGCGGTCATCTCGATCGGGTTGCGCAGGTCGGGCTTGTC
>CAXBHD010000183.1:0-6841 GCA_963975335.1 uncultured Devosia sp.
TTATCCGACCTCTTTCATGGCGATCTTCATCGCAGCGAGTTTTGTCTTGAGCGAAGAGTCGATCATCTGGCTGCCGACCTTCACCTGAAGGCCGCCAATCAGGGACGGATCGACGAATTGATTGAGCGTGACGGTCTTGCCGATCTTGGCCGTGAGCGTGTCGCCCAGCGCCTTGGCCTGTTCGGCATTGAGCGGCGCTGCGGAGGTCACATCGGCCGTCACTTCGCCACGCGCCTGGGCGGCCAGGTCGCGGAAGCCGGCAATGATGGCATCGAGCGCGAACAGCCGGCCATTCTGCGCCACGAGGCGCAGGAAATTGGCGACCAGCGGATTGGTCGTCGCCTTGGCCAGCAGCGCATCAAGCGCGCCGGCCTTGGTATCAGCGGAAATCACCGGCGAGCGCAGGAAGCGCGAAAAGTCCGCGCTCTCCCCGATCAGACGCGTGACGTCGGAAAGCGACGTCTCCACCGATGCCAATTGGTTCTCGCTGCTGGCGAGATCGAACAGCGCCGACGCATATGGCCGGGCGATCTGGGTAAGCACTGAATTCTGCGCTGCCAATGCCGCATCACCCTCTTGGTTGCCTGCCTGCCTGCCGCCTGTTTTGGTTTGGAAACCCGGGCGGTCGCTGACGCTTGTTCTTGTTTGGAAAAGAGGACGTCCGGAGCCCCCTTCAAAGTTGCGCCCGCTCTACCACAAGCCTCGCGCGCCTTGCAAGGCTTGGGGGATAGATTCAAATGCGGCGAAAGTGTCGCAGGGGGAGCCCGCCGCGCCAGCAAGACCGCGCCCATGCAAGGATTGCGGTGAGAAGGCCATGCGGCCATGGCCAAATGACAGCTCACCCGACAATTGCAGCAAAAATCGCAGATGACGGCTTCAGCCGGCCTTTTTCTGCTTGAGGCTAGCCGCCAGCACCGCATTCATGCGCGTCTGCCAGCCCGGGCCACCGGCCTTGAAACCGTCGACGACATCCTGATCAAGCCGCAGGCTGACCGCCACCTTGGGTGTTTCGACCTTGGGCCGACCCGGCATCGGCAGGCCGCGTTCGGCGAAGAACAGTTTGGCCGGGATAAGCTGGCGGGCAGTTTCTTCCGTTAGCTCAGGCGTATCCTCGTCGGGAACGCCATAGACCATCTCATCATCCATTTTTGGGCGGCTCATAGTATTGATGATCCTTTCGTCCAAAGGGGCGCAGGCTGATAACCCGGCATCTGCCGCCTCTTATGGTGAAGGCGACCACGTGAAGGCCCCTGCCCGCAATCGGACCATAGGCAAGGATGCGTTGCTCGCCGTAATCGCGCCGGTCGTCGTTCCGCAGACCGGCACGATCCCAATCAAAGTCGGCAATGCTTTCAAAGCCGATGCCATGCTTGGCCAGGTTGCTGCGATTCTTGGCCTCGTCCCACTCGAATTCCATTGAGCCCCCTCAATGTAGTCCGTTCACCCGCCATCGTCAATTTATGTATATACGAAAACTACATGAAGCTCATGGGGTCGATATCGACCTGCACGCGCAGATTGCCCGTTACTTTTTCCGCCGAGGCCAGCCAGAAGCGGACATAGCCGGACAGGTCGAAATCCTTGCCCGACTGGGCCAGCAGCCGCACCCGATGCCGGCCGCGCACCATGGCAATCGGCGCATCGGCCGGCCCGAACAGGCGCACGCCTTCGGCCATGGGCGCCGCCGAGAGCAGCTTTTTGGCATAGCCCATGGCCACGTCATGCTCATTGGCCGAGACGATCAGCGCCGCCAGCCGGCCGAAAGGGGGCAGCCCGCCGGCCTCGCGCGCCGTCAGTTCATGGGCATAGAAGGCCTCGCGATCGCCGCTGACCATGGCCTTCATCACCGCGTGGTCGGGATGATAGGTCTGCAGGAAAGCCTTGCCGTTTTTCGACGCGCGGCCCGCCCGCCCGGCCACCTGGGTCAGGATCTGGAAGGTCTTTTCCGCCGCCCGGGGATCGCCATGGGCCAGGCCCAGATCGGCATCGAGCACGCCCACCACGGTGAGCTTTTCGAAGTGATGCCCCTTGGAGACCAGCTGGGTGCCGATAATCAGGTCATATTCCCCCCGCTCGATCTCCCCCAGCCTTTCGCGCAACTGGGCATTGCTGCCCATATCCGAAGACAGGATCACCCGGCGTGCATCGGGGAAGCGCACCGCGGCCTCTTCGGCCACCCGTTCGATGCCCGGGCCCACCGCGATCAGCGCATCGGCCGCGCCGCAGGCGCCGCACACGGTGGGCATGCGCACTTCATGCCCGCAATGGTGGCACATCAAGACGCCGCGGAAACGGTGCTCGACCATCCAGGCTGAACAGTCCGGACACTGATACTGGTGGCCGCAGGCGCGGCACAGCGTCAGCGGCGCATAGCCGCGCCGGTTGAGAAACAGCAACGCCTGTTCGCCGCGATCAAGGGCGGCAAAAATCTCGCGCGCCAGCAGCGGGGCGATCCACTCGCCCTTGGGCGGCCCGTCAACCCGCATGTCGATCGTGCTGATATTGGGCATGGCCGCTTCGGCATAACGGCTGGTGAGCAGGACATGAGCATAGCGCCCGACATTGGCATTGTTGCGCGTTTCCACCGATGGCGTGGCCGAGGACAGAATCACCCGCGCATGGCTCAGATGGGCCCGCACCACCGCCATGTCGCGCGCATGATAGGTAATGCCGTCGGCCTGCTTATAGGCGCCGTCATGCTCCTCATCGAGCACCAGCATGCCCAGTTCGCGAAACGGCAGGAACAAAGCCGAGCGCGCCCCCACCACCGCCCGCACCGTGCCGTCGAGCACGCCGCGCCACACCTTGGCGCGCTGCACCGGGGTCATGTCGGAATGCCACTCGGCCGGCCGCGTGCCGAAGCGGCGGGTGAAGCGGTCGATAAAGGTATTGGTCAGGGCAATCTCGGGCAGCAGGATCAGCGCCTGCCGTCCGGCCCGCAGCGTATCGGCCACCGCCTCGAAGAAGACTTCGGTCTTGCCGCCGCCGGTCACGCCATCGAGCAGGGCCACGCCAAACTGGTTCGGATCGAGCGCCAATATCTTGTCGAGGGCAAATTGCTGGCCTTCCGACAGGGTGGGGATGGCCGCCTCCGGATCGGGCTGCTCGACAATGGGCGGAGCAGCCATCTCGAGCCGTTCCACCGCCCCCGCCCGCTCCAGCCCCTCAATGACAGAAGACGAAACCCCCGCCGCCCCGAGCAGAGCCGGCTTGGGCCAGGCCATGTCATCCATCAGCACATCCAGCACCCGCAGCCGGGCCGGCGTCAGCTTGTCGGGATCCTGTCCGGTGCGACGAAAGGCGATGACGGGCTTGGGCGGATCGAGCGCCTCGGTGGAGCGCAGCACCGCCCGCAGCACCTGGCCGGGCGCGGCCAGCGTATAGCGCGCCACCCAGTCGACCAGCCTGAGCAGTTCCTCGCTCAGCGGTGGCACGTCATAGGCCATGGCGATGTCGCGCAGCCGGTTATGCGCCACCATGTCCTTGGGCGGACCCCAGACCACGCCGAGCACCAGCCGCGGCCCCAGCGGCACCGAAACGATCGAGCCGCGGCGGACCTGCATGCCGGCGGGCACGCGATAGCTATAGGGGCCCTCGACGGCGACCCCCACCATGACCGCGACGATGTCTGGACGATGTTCCATTTGTGCCCGTTCTGTTCGCATCCGAACATAGGGAGCGCAAGTGATTCTGCCAAAACCGGCTGCCTGGCCAGCGGCGCCTAGAAGGTGCCGCGCAGCCCGGCGGTGATTTCGGCACTGCGCAGGCCGCCGCTGGCCGCATTGCTGGCCCCGCCACTGGCCCGCCCGGTATCGATATCGTAATATTTGGTGTCGCCCACCTGCTCGAAGACATGATCATAGCGGGCCGCGAAGGTGATCTCGGCATTGCGGCCCAGCGCGAAGCCGACATCGGCGCCCAGCGCTACGGTCGGGGCGACCCGGAGCTCGTCGACAAAGCGCAGATTGCGCAGCCAGTGATCGTCCCTAGTCCTGGCCAATAGGGTGACGCCGCCGCGCAGCAGGCCGCCCAGGCGGATATCGCCATAATGCTCCTCGCCGTCAAAGCCGACAAAGACCTCGGGAATCTGCTGCCGATAGGTCGCGCCGGCCTGCCCCTGGGCAATGCTGCCGGACTGGTCGCGAAAGCCATTGGCACTGCTATAGACATAGGTGCCGCCATAGGCCGTCCACTGCACATCGCGATAACTGACGCCGCCATGCAGGCGCACACTGGCAGTGTCATCCTTGACCAGGTCATAGGCCAGGGAGGCAGCACCGGTGAAATAGTGATCGAGCCTGGTGTCGGGATGCTGGCTGCGATGGGACCAGTTGGCCGCGCGACCATCGCCCTTGAGCCAGTCAAAGTCCTCCATATAGCTGGCGCCCCAGGCCGCGACGCTGCCCTCGGCATTGAGGCTGAAGCCCGACCCGGCATCGACGGAAAGGCTGCCGCGCAGCACCGGCGCGGTGCTCTGCCAGATCAGATGACTGACCGTATAGCTGCCACTGACAACTTTTTCATTGCCCTCGAGATAAATGGCGCCAAGGCCACCGGTCAGGCTGACGGTCTGGTCATCGCTGGTATAGCTATAGGTCTGTGCCGCGGCGCTGCCGGCAGGGAGCAATAGAAGGCTGGCCAGGCCAGCCTGTGCCAAAGCGTCGGTCAGTCTGGTCATGGCGGTCCCCTTGCCGCTGCAAAATCGCATGGGCGAGTTAAGCATAGGTTTACCATGGGGGGACAACATGCCGCCCATGGTCGACTCCGCCTTTGCCACCGATGACGACATCCGCGCCCGCATACAGGCCTGGCAGCGTGAGCTGGGCTCCGTGCGGCGCCTCGCGGCCAATACGCTTGAAGCCTATAGCCGCGACCTCGATCAGTTCTTCCAGTTCCTGGCCGGCCATAGCGGCGGCCCGGTTTCCCTCAAGACGCTCAAGGACTTGCGCGGCAGCGATCTGCGCGCCTTCATGGCGCAGCGGCGCGCGGAAAGCCTGGGCTCGCGCTCGCTGGCCCGGATGCTGTCGGCGCTCAAGAGTTTCTTCCGCTTTCTCGAGCGCGAAGGGGTGATGGCCACCGAGGCGCTCAATGTCATCCGCACCCCCAAACTACCCAAATCCCTGCCCAAGGCCCTGACGGTTCTGGAGGCCCGAGCCACTATCAGCACCACCGGAGAACTCGAAGAGCGCCCCTGGGTCGCCGCCCGCGACATGGCAGTGCTCAGCCTCTGCTATGGCGCCGGCCTGCGGATTGCCGAGGCGCTGAGCCTGACCAAGGGCGACCTCGAAAGCCAGGTGCTGCGCGTCACCGGCAAGGGCGGCAAGACCCGCATGGTGCCGCTGATCGACCCGGTGCGGAAGGCCATCGATCTCTATCTCGAGCTTTGTCCCTTCAAATCCTGGCCCGAAGAGCCGCTGTTCCGCGGCGTCAAGGGTGGGGTCCTATCCCCGCGCCTGATCCAGCTGCGGGTGGCGCAATTGCGCGGCGCGCTGGGCCTGCCGCCCTCGGCGACCCCGCATGCCTTGCGCCATTCCTTTGCCACCCATCTGCTGGGCAAGGGCGGGGATTTGCGCGCCATCCAGGAATTGCTGGGCCATGCCAGCCTGTCCTCGACCCAGATCTATACCGCCGTCGACACCGACCGCCTGCTCGACAGCTATCGCAAGGCCCATCCGCGCGGGTAACCCCACACTCGATCTCGCACCACCTTTGCTGCCGAACCGTTATCGTCCGGCGCGACTTGTCTGTGCCCCAATCGCCCCGATACGATAAGAGCCAATGACCGCCCTTCCCGCCACCGCGCCGGTAAACGACCCGCTGGGCTACGCTTTTGCCGTGGCCGGGGCCGTGCTCTTCTCCACCAAGGGCATTTTCATCAAGCTCGCCTATGGCCAGGGCGTTTCCACCGAAATGCTGCTCAGCCTGCGCATGCTGGTGGCGCTGCCGGTCTATCTGGTCATTCTAGTGACGCTGCTGCGGCGCGGGGACAGTCTGCGGCGCCTGCTGACGCCGCCGGTCGTGCTGGCCAGCATGGCGGTGGGCATTCTGGGCTATTACCTGTCGAGCTATCTCGACTTTCTGGGCCTGGCCTTTGTCAGTGCGCAATATGAGCGGCTGGTGCTGTTCACCTATCCCTTCTTCGTGCTGCTGTTCGGCGTCTGGTTCTTCGGCGATCGCATGGTCTGGCGCGTCGTGCCGGCCATGCTGGTCTCCTATTCGGGCCTCTTGGTCATCTTTGGCTGGAACCTGGCCATCAATCCCGACGGGCTGCTGATCGGCACGCTGCTGGTATTGGGCTCGGCCATCACCTTCGCGCTCTATCAGCACCTGGCCAAGCGGCAGATGCTGGTTATCGGGGCGGGTCTGTTCACCTGTATCGGCATGTCCACCGCGGCCCTGGTCGCCATCACGCAGAACCTGGTGCTGGCCGGGCCGGCCGGCTATCTGACGCTATCGCCCGTCATCTGGGGCTATGGGCTGGCTTTGGGGCTGCTGGGCACCGTGCTGCCGAGCTTTCTGATGAATATGGGCATGGCCCGCATCGGCGCCCGGGCCACCTCCTCCACCGCCGCCTTCGGCCCCATTGTCACCATCGTCATCGCCGTCTGGGTGCTGGGTGAACCCTTTACGCCCTTTCATGCCCTGGGCACTGCCCTGGTGCTGGCCGGCTCGGTACTGTTCACCCGGGCCGAGCGCCGGGCGCAGCGGCAGCCTTCCTGAACTGTCGCTGTCTGCCAGTTTTTTTCCGCCAAGGCTGTCGACTGCCATAAAGCCGCTCTACTGTGCCGCAACACACGAGAATGTGACGAACAAGAGGGACATTTCATGAAAGCCTTGCACA
>CAXBHD010000184.1:0-6813 GCA_963975335.1 uncultured Devosia sp.
GGCCGATACCGAAACCATCGATGGCGTCGAGCTGCCCTCCTATCGCGGCGATATCATCAATGCCATCGACTTCAACCAGGCCTCGCGCGTGCCCGATCCCGACCGCATGCTGCAGGCCTATCGCCAGTCCGCGGCCACGCTCAACCTGCTGCGCGCCTTTTCCATGGGCGGCTATGCCGAGCTGACGCGGATCCACGAATGGACCGTGGGCTTCATGAAGGGCTCCAACTGGTATCCGCGCTATGAGGAAGTGGCGCGCAAGATCGATGATGCCATCACCTTCATGGGCGCCCTGGGCCTCACCCCGGAAAATACCCCGGCCCTCAAGCAGACCAGTTTCTATACCAGCCACGAGGCGCTGCTGCTCGGCTATGAGCAGGCGCTGACCCGGCGTGATTCCATTTCCAATGACTGGTACGCCACTTCCGGCCATATGCTGTGGATCGGCGATCGCACCCGCCAGCCCGATGCTGCCCATGTGGAATACTTTGCCGGCATCAAGAATCCCATCGGCATCAAATGCGGGCCCTCGCTGTCGAGCGACGACCTGCTGCGCCTGCTCGATCGGCTCAACCCCACCGACGAGGCCGGGCGCATCACCCTGATTTCGCGCTATGGCGCCGACAAGGTCAGCGACCACCTGCCGCGGCATATCGAGACGGTGAAAAAGGCTGGCCGCACCGTGGTCTGGTGTTCCGATCCCATGCATGGCAATACCATCAAGGCGTCGACCGGCTACAAGACGCGGCCATTCGACCGGGTGCTCTCGGAAGTGAAGAGCTTTTTCGAAGTGCATCGCGACATGGGCACCTATGCCGGTGGCGTGCATATCGAAATGACGGGCGACGACGTCACCGAATGCGTCGGCGGCGTCTCGGCCGTCACTGAAGCCTCGCTGTCGGATCGCTATCACACCTATTGCGACCCGCGCCTCAATGCCAGCCAGGCGCTGGAACTGGCCTTTCTCGTCGCCGAGGAAGTCCATGCCCAAAAGCCCGTGCAGCAGGGGCTGGCTGCCCAGCAATAATACCGGCTAAGCTGAACCATGCTACCCTGTTCCGCGTTGCTCGGTTCGGCGTGACCTTCTGCGTCGGTCAGCGTAACGTCTGGTACTGATAGGCCCTTCATGCCCAAGTCGTTGTTTCCCGCCGCGTCCCCCGAAACGCGAGAGCGTCTGGAGTCCGATCCGACACTCAAGCTGTTCAATACCTATGACTGGTCGACCAATCCGCTAGGGCCGGTGCCCGGCTGGGACGTGGCGCTCAAGGGGTCGGTCCGCCTGATGATGGCGGCCTCCACGCCCATGGCCATGCTGGTCGGCGAAGCGGGCATTCTGATCTACAACAACGCCTATGCCGTGTTTGCCGGCCAGCGTCATCCCGCCATTTTTGGCCTGCCCTCCAGCGAAGCCTGGCCCGAAGTGGCCGAGTTCAACGCCGACAATGTGCGCCGCCTGATGCGCGGCGAGACCATTACCTTCAGGGATCAGGAAATGGTGCTGGCCCGCCACGGCCAGCCCGAGACCTGCTGGCTTGACCTGCACTATAGCCCTGTCCTGGGCGAGGACGGCCTGCCGCTGGCGGGCATTTGCGTGGTCATCGACACGACCGACCAGATCCTCGCCAAGCGGGCCCTGGCGCGCAGCGAGGAGCGTCTGTCCCTGGCTTTGAGCGGTTCGGGCCTGGTCGGCACCTGGGACTGGGACGTCCCCGGCGATACCGTTACGGCCGATGACCGCTTCGCCGATCTGTTCAACCTTGATCCGCTCAAGGCGGGCCTGGGCGTGCCGATCAAGGACTTTCTCGGCGCCATCCATCCTGACGACGCCATGCGCGTCGGCGAGGAGATTGCTGCCGCCATCCGCGAGCGCGCCGGTTTCCGCTCCGAATACCGGGTTGTGGGCAGCGACGGCGCCATCCATTGGGTGGCCGCTTCGGGTCGTCCGCGCTTCAACAGCGATGGCGTCATCCAGCGTTTCCCCGGTGTCCTTGTCGATATCACCGACCAGCGCCGCATCACCGACGCCCTGGCCGAAAGCGAATTGCGCTTCCGCACCCTGGCCGACGCCATGCCGCAAATGGTGTGGACCACGCTCCCCGACGGCCTGCATGATTACTACAATGCCCGCTGGTATGAGTTTACCGGCGTGCCGGTCGGCTCGACCGACGGCGAGGCCTGGAATGGCATGCTGCATCCTGATGACCGCGAACGCGCCCACAAGGTCTGGTCAAGCTCCCTGGCCAGCGGCGAGCCCTATGAAATCGAATATCGCCTGCGCCACCATTCGGGCGCCTATCGCTGGGCCCTGGGCCTGGCCTTGCCCATGCGGGACGCAGCAGGCGCCATCGTCCGCTGGATCGGCACCTGCACCGATATCCACGCCGCCAAGCTGGCCGCTGCCGAGCGCGAGCTGGTTTCCCAGGAACTGAGCCATCGCATCAAGAATATCTTTGCCGTACTGACCGGCATTGTGGGACTTTCGGCCCGCAGTCGCCCCGAACTCAAGCCCTTTGCCGACGAACTGCGCCAGCGCATCCATGCCCTGGGCGAGGCACATGATTTCGTCCGGCCGCACAGCAATGATTCCCTGCCTGCCACCCGCCAGACCTCGCTGCGCGATCTCATCGCCAGGCTGATGCAACCCTATCAGTCGGCCGACATCGTGCGGGTCCGCTTTGCCGGGGATGATGCCGAAATCGACGATGGCGCCGCCACACCGCTGGCGCTGCTATTTCATGAACTGGCCACCAATGCCGCCAAATATGGTGCCTTGTCCGTTGGCACGGGAACGGTCCTGCTCACCGGCAAGCGCCATGGCGAGGGCCGCTATCACCTGACCTGGAAGGAAAATGGCGGCCCGGCAGTGGCCGCGGGCAAGCCCAGCGGCTTTGGCACGCGCGTCATCGAACTGAGCGTGCAGGGGCAGCTAAGGGGGGATCTGGAGCGCGTCTGGGACGCGGACGGCCTGCGCGTCGAGATTGACCTGCCCGGCGAGGCGCTGACCCGCTCCGCCAGATTGCAGACCTAGGCTGGCGTGATCTGGGTGAAATCTACCGACTCGAACAGGCGCAGCCGCCGCGGCGGCTCTGCAGCTGCGGCACGGCGCCGGGCGACCACATAGTTGACAGCCTCACGCAGGTCCTGGTCGGTCACCGGCTTGGGCAATACCCCGATCGTGCCGGGAATGCCGTCGCCAAGCTGGGCGGGGTTGGCGGTCATGAACATCACCGTAATCCCATGCGTCTGCGCCAGGATCGTGCCGATCGTGATACCCGTCGCGCCATCGCGCAGGTTGAGATCGACCAGGGCCACGTCGGCCTGCTGGGCCAGGGCCAGGGCCGCGCGCTGCTCTGCGGCGATCCCCACCGGCGTATAGCCCATCTCCTGAATCACATGTTCGATTTCGGTGGCGACGAAGATCTCGTCCTCGACCACCAATATTCTGCACGTCATCACTAAAACTCTCGTCGCGTCACACTGTATGCGAGATGGCAACTCGTCAAAGCGCTCCCGGTTGCGGCAGGTCTCCGCATTCCCGCAATCGTGATCCAGCATGTCAGCATAACCTTGCCAAATCGCCAAGCCGCCCTTAGCGGAGCATTAACCCTGATCGCGCATAGCTTGGCCTTCACCTCAAGTATCTGTACGTCCGGAGAAAACCATGAAGCGCTCCCTGCAAGGCGCCCTTGCCAGCCTGGCCCTGCTGAGTGCGGCGCCCGCTCTGGCAGCCGACTATCCGGAAATCCGGCCGGCCTATCCGCAGGGCTGGGAGCATCCCGACAGCGATCTGCGCTTCGAATTCGGCACGCGCTACTGGCTCTCCTGGGGAGAGCAGAATGCCGGCTTCACCGCCACCAGCAGTGGCACCACGCTGGGCAATGTGGGCATTTCCACCCGCGACCAGACCCATTTTGGCGAACTGCATGGCAAGATCGAGGACCTCTCGACCCAGACCTATCTCAGCGGCAAGGCCGGCATTGGCCTGTCCACCAGCGGCACCTATGCCATCACCCCCGCCGCGTCCGGCTCGATCGGTCGCAATTCCTCGATCGGCTATGCCGGTGCCGATTTTGGCTGGCTCCCGGCCGGCGACATGCGCAATGGCGCCGCCTTTGGTGGTTTCGTCGGCTACCAATATTGGAAAGACGCCCCCGATATCGGCACGGGCCAATATGCCACCGGCTACACTGCCGGCACGCCCACCAGCTTTGGCGCCGCCAAGGATGATTTCGACATCCATGCCCTGCGCCTGGGCGTCAAGGGCCAGGCCGATTTCGACGTGTTTGACGTGCAGGGCGAAGTCGCCGCCATTCCCTATGCCCACGTTTCGGGCACGCTGGGCGGCAGCTCGCCCACCGGCTACACTTTTCCAGGGTTCGGCAATTTCCAGGAACGCGCCCCCACCACGCTGAGCGGGCGCGGCTATGGTGTCATGGCCGAGGGTCTGGTGGGCTTTCATCCCACCGACAACCTCACCCTGCGCGTCGGCGGCCGGGCCTGGTATGTCGAAGGCCAGCTCGACGCCAAATTCGCCTCGACCACCAGCGGTGGCACGGTCACCATGCCCACCCTCGACCTGCCCAGCAATTTCGCCCGCATTTTCCGCTATGGCGCCCTGTTCGAACTGACGGGCCGCTTCTAGCCCACCCCCATCTGCACCAGGCGCGCTGCTGCACCGCCATGGATGCGGCACCTCCCCCCTTGCGGGGGAGGTTGGCGGAAGGGTAAGGCAAGGCAGCTCGATCCATAGCCGCCCGCCATCCAACCGTTAGGCCAGACCGTGACAGACCGCCTCCGCATTGCGCTCGCCCAGCTCAATCCCAAGGTCGGCGACCTCAGAGGCAATCTGGCTTTGGCCCGCGCCGCCCTGGCCGACGCCGTGGCGGCCAAGGCCGATATCCTGATGTTCTCCGAGCTGTTCCTCACCGGCTATTTCCCCGATGACCTGCTGTTCAAGCCGCAATTCATCCGCGACGCCATGCAGGCTGCCCGCGATCTCGTCGCCGATACGACCGATATCGACGTCACGTTGATCCTGCCCACGCTCTGGTGGGACAAGGGGGCATTGCACAATGCCGCCATTGTCGCCGAGCATGGCGAGATCATCGCCACGCGCTACAAGCGCGAATTGCCCAATACCGACGTCTTCTACGAAAAGCGCTATTTCACCGCCGGACCGCTGGCGGCGCCGGTCGTCATCAAGGGCGTGCCCATCGGCATCCCCATCTGCGAGGATATCTGGCATCCATCGGTCTGCGAGCACCTGGCCATGCGCGGCGCCGAGATCATGCTCTGTCCCAATGGCTCGCCCTATTGGACCAACAAGCAGCATATCCGCAAGGAACTGGTGCGCGCCCGCGTGGCCGAAGACGATGTGCCCTTGCTCTATCTCAACCAGGTCGGCGGCCAGGACGAGATTGTCTTTGATGGCGCCTCCTTTGCCATCGAGCCCGGCAACAAGCTGGTCTTCCAGGGCAAGTCCTTCGCCACCGATTTCATCGTCTCGGACTGGCTGCGCGGCGCCGATGGCTGGACCTGCACCAATGGCGCGGTCACCGAATTGACCACCACCGACGAGGCGCCTTGGCTCGCCTGCGTGCTGGGCCTGCGCGACTATGTCCGCAAGAATGGCTTCCGCCAGGTCGTGCTCGGCCTGTCGGGTGGCATTGACAGCGCCGTGGTCGCCGCCATGGCCGTCGATGCCCTGGGTGCTGACAATGTCCACGCCATCATGCTGCCCTATCGCTACACGTCGGAGGCAAGCCTGGTCGATGCCAAGGCCTGCGCCGAAAGGCTGGGCATCCGCTACGACATCGTCTCGATCGGCAATCCGGTGGACGACGCGCTGGCCGAACTGGCGCCCATCTTCGACAACCGCCCCGCCGATCTGGCCGAGGAAAACATCCAGTCGCGCATGCGCGGCGTCATGCTCATGGCCGTCTCCAACAAACTGGGCTCCATGCTGCTCACCACGGGCAACAAGTCCGAAATGGGCGTGGGCTATGCCACCATCTATGGCGACATGAATGGCGGCTACAACCCGCTCAAGGACATGTTCAAGATGGAGGTCTATCGCCTGGCCGCCTGGCGCAACAGCCATGTCCCCGGCGACTGCCATGGCCCTGCGGGGGAGGTCATTCCCCAGGCCATCATCGACAAGGCGCCGTCAGCCGAACTGCGCCCCGATCAGAAGGATCAGGACAGCCTGCCGCCCTATCCCGTGCTCGACGCCATCCTCAAGGGCATTGTCGAGGACGAGCTGTCGCTGGCCGAGATCGTCGCCCAGGGCTTTGACCCCGCTTTGGTGCAGCGCATCGAGCGGCTCATCAATATCGCCGAATATAAGCGCCGCCAGTCCGCTCCCGGACCCAAGCTCACGCCAAAGGCCTTCGGCATGGGGCGCAAATACCCCATCACCAATGGCTACAAGGATCACACCATCGGATGACCATTGTACGCTGGGCACCGTCCCCCACCGGCCGCATTCACCTGGGCAATGCCCGGCCGGCTCTGCTCAACTGGTTTTTCGCTAAGCGCAGCGGCGGCAAATATATCCTGCGCATGGACGATACCGATCTGGCGCGCTCGACCCGCGACTTCGCCGACGGCATTGAAGTCGATCTCGCCTGGCTGGGCGTCACCCCCGACCTGCTGGTCCGCCAGTCCGAGCGCACTGCCCTCTATGACGCGGCGCGGGACCAGCTGATTGCCGCCGGCCGGCTCTATCCCTGCTACGAAACCGCCGATGAGCTTGATCGCCGCCGCGCCCGGGCCCGCGCTCTGGGCAAGCCGCCCATCTATGATCGCGCCGCG
>CAXBHD010000185.1:0-6787 GCA_963975335.1 uncultured Devosia sp.
CCTGTCGTTCGACACGCAGGAAGAGGCCGAGGCCTATGCGCAGAAGAATGGCATTGCCTATTCGGTGCAGCCGGCCCATGAGCGCACGCCGCAGCGTTCCAGTTATCCCGACAATTTCCGGGCCGACCGCAAGACCCCCTGGACGCACTGAGCTTTCAGTCCGCCGACGCCAGATGATGCGCTGCAAGCGATTGCGGCGCATTTGTTTTTGCGCCATCCAAGTCCCAAACGCGCAGTGAATGCGGCGGGCCGACATCCGGACCGGCTACCGCGCCGTTACCGGTGGCATCGCGATCAGAAGGCTTGCCTTAGCCCCAGCCTAGCGTGTTTGCTGGCATCGGGAGGGTATCATCATGGGCAAGGCAACAGGCATAGGCGGGGTTTTCTTCCGGGCCAGGGATATTTCCGGGCTGGCCGGGTGGTACGAGACCCATCTGGGCATAACGGGCTTCTGGCAGCAGGAAGCGGGGCCGACAGTGTTCGCGCCGTTCAGCACGACCAGCGACTACTTCGCGGCCGACCGGCAATGGATGATCAATTTCCGGGTCGACGATCTGGACGAGTTGATCGGCCAGCTGCAGCAGGCCGGCCTTGCCGTTGAGACCAGAGCAGAATGGGACACGCCAGAAACCGGGCGCTTTGCCCGGATTCACGATCCCGAGGGCAATCCGATCGAGCTGTGGCAACCGCCAGTGCCGGCCGGCCGACCATCAGGAGCATTATAAGCAAGGACGCCGCCAGACGGGGCCGGCGGCGCCTGAATGCTGTCAGCGGCGCGGCTAGACGTCGCTCAGTTTGGTCCACTTGCCGTCGTTCTGGCTCGACTGCACCGAGGCCATGATGAACTGCATGCCTTCGACACCGTCGGCCAGCGTGGGCAGGAGCCCCTCAAAGGCCGCGCCCTCGCCGCGGATGACGGCGGCGAACTGGCTATAGAGCGTGGCAAAGGCTTCGAGATAGCCTTCGGGATGGCCCGAGGGGATGCGCACATTCATGGTCGAGGCGGCATTGCCGGAAATGGCGCCGCCGCGGGTCAGCAGCTGCTTGGGTTTGCCGAATTGGGTGAACCACATATAGTTGGGATTGTCCTGGCGCCACTCGATGCCGCCCTTGTCGCCATAGACGCGCAGCTGCAGGCCGTTCTCGCAGCCAACAGCCACCTGGCTGGCCCAGAGCATGCCCTTGGCCCCGCCCTCGAAGCGCAGCATGATATGCACATTGTCGTCGAGCTGGCGGCCATCGACAAAGCTGGTGAGATCGGCCGAAACCGAGTCGGTCTTCAGCCCGGTCACGAAGCGCGCCAGGTTATAGGCATGGGTGCCGATATCGCCGATGGCGCCGCCGGCCCCGGAGCGCGCCGGATCGGTGCGCCAGGAAGCCTGCTTGTTGTCGTCGCTGGTGGGTTCGGTCAGCCAGTCCTGGGGATATTCCACCTGGATGACGCGGATCTTGCCCAAGGCACCGGATTCGACCAGTTCACGCGCCTGCCGCATCAGCGGGTAGCCGGTATAGTTGTGGGTCAGCAGGAAGCGGGCGCCGTTTTTCGGCTGGATCTCGGCCAGCTTGCGCGCGTCCTCGATCGTGGCGGTAATCGGCTTGTCGCAGATGACGTGGATGCCGGCCTCAAGGAAGGCCTTGGCGGGGCCGTAATGCATGTGGTTGGGGGTGACGATCGAGACGGCTTCGATGCCGTCCGGACGCGCCGCCTCGGCGCGGGCCATTTCCTCGTAGGACGTATAGATGCGATCCTCGGCCAGGCCCAGATTGCGGCCCGATTCCAAAGCCACTTCGGGGCGTGAGGACAGAGCCCCGGCCACCAGATCATAATCACCATCGATGCGGGCGGCGACGCGGTGGACGTAGCCGATAAAGGCACCGGTGCCGCCGCCAACCATGCCCAGACGAATGCGCTTTGCGCCGTTTTCAGCCATTGGTGTGCTCCCTAGCTCAGGCCGAGGATTTTGCGATTGGCGGCCAGGTCGGTGCCGGCCGCGGCAAAATCGTCGAAGGCGTGTTCAGTGACGTGGATGATGTGGTTCTTGATGAATTCGGCGCCCTCGCGGGCCCCGTCCTCGGGATGCTTGATGGCGCATTCCCATTCGAGCACCGCCCAGCCGGCGAAATCATACTGGGCCATCTTGGAGAAGATGGCGGCGAAATCGACCTGGCCATCGCCGAGCGAGCGGAAGCGCCCTGCCCGGTTGATCCAGCTCTGATAGCCGCCATAGACCCCCTGGCGCCCGGTGGGATTGAACTCGGCATCCTTGACGTGGAACATCTTGATGCGCTCGTGATAGATGTCGATGTAATCGAGATAGTCGAGCTGCTGCAGCACGAAGTGGCTGGGATCGTAGAGCAGGTTGGCACGCGGATGGTTATTCACGCGCTCGAGGAACATCTCATAGCTGACGCCATCATGCAGGTCCTCGCCGGGATGGATTTCGTAGCAGAGGTCGACGCCGTTTTCGTCAAAGGTATTGAGGATGGGTGTCCAGCGGCGGGCCAGTTCGTCGAATGCTTCCTCGACGAGGCCGGCGGGGCGCTGCGGGAAGGGATAGAGGAAGGGCCAGGCCAGCGCGCCCGAAAAGGTCGCGTGTTCGGTCAGGCCCAGATTCTGCGAGGCCTTGGCGGCCCAGAGCAGCTGCTGCACCGCCCATTCCTGGCGCGCCTTGGGATTGCCATGGACCGATGATGGGGCAAAGCCATCCAGCATGGTGTCATAGACGGGATGTGCCGCGACCAGCTGACCCTGCAAATGGGTCGAGAGTTCAGTGATCTCGACGCCGTGCCGGGCGGCCGTGCCCTTGAGCTCGTCGCAATAGGTCTTTGACGTCGCGGCCTTTTCCAGATCGATCAGGCTGCCGACCCAGGTGGGGATCTGTACGCCCTTATAGCCATAATTGGCGGCCCAGCCGCAAATGGCGTCGAAGGAATTGAAGGGGGCAGCGTCGCCGGCAAACTGCGCCAGAAAAATGGCGGGACCCTTGATGGTACGCATGGTTTCTCCTCTGATGGCGCTTGGCGCCTTGATCTTGTGGCCGCTTTTGCAGAAACAGGCGGCGGGGATGGCCGCCGCCTGCTCAAATCATCGGTTCAGTGTCGACCGGCACCTTGTGCCTGTCAATGAGGTACGCCCCTCACTATTTCAGCAGCGCCTGGGCATCCGCCGGAGTAAGTGCCATCGGGCGCTCGCAGGTGGTGCTGAGCGTCAGCACCTGGCCGCTTTCGCCGGCCTTGAGCAGGCTGGTCATGACGTCCACGGCATGCAGCGCCACATCGAGACCGCAACGGGCGGTATAGCCGCCATCGATGGAAGCCATCATGTCAGCCAGGCCCGCCGTACGATAGTTAGCGCGTGGCGTGGGCTTGTCCAGATCCTGATTGGCAATGCCGAAGGGATGGTCCCAAGGCGTCACGGTGCTGCGTTCCCCGGCAATATTGGCGGTGATGAGATCGCCGCCGAAGAAGTTGGGATCGGGCACGAAGATCGAGCCATCGGTGCCATAGAGTTCGATATTGTGGTGGCCATGGGCCGCCACGTCCCAGCTGGCGCCAATGGTGATGATGGCGCCGGAGACGAATTCGAGCACGCCATGGATGGTGGTGGGCGTGCCGACCTTGACGAAGGTGCCCTTATAGGGACCTTCGGCCGTCACTTCACGCTCGGTGCGGGCCATATTGGTGAAGGCGGAGAGGCGCTTGACCGGCCCGAGCAGGTGGATCAGCTCGGTGACGTAATAGGGACCAAGATCGAGGATGGGGCCGGCGCCGACCTGGAAGAAGAAATCGGGATTGGGATGCCAGTGCTCCATGCCACGGCTCATCACGTGAGTGGTGCCGCTCATGATCTTGCCGAGCTGGCCGCTGTCGATGATCTGACGGGCCTGCTGATGGGCGCCGCCCAAGAAGGTATCGGGCGCGCTGCCCACCTTGAGCTTGCGCTCCTCGGCAGCCTTTTTGAGGGCGGTGCCCTCTTCGAGCGAGAGCACGAAGGGCTTTTCCGAATAGGCATGCTTGCCGGCGGAGATGATGTCCATCGAGACCGAATAATGGGTCGAGGGGATCGTCAGGTTGACGATGACATCGAGTTCGCTGTTTTTCAGCAGCTCATCGGGCGTCTGGGCGGTGACGCCGAATTCCTCGGCCCGCTTCTGCGCGGCGGCGGGAATGATGTCGGCCACGGCGCGGACCTCGAGCCCCTTGAACAGGGGCGCGAGGCGCAGATAGGCGGCAGAGATATTGCCGGCACCCATAATGCCGACGCCAAAGGTCTTGGCCATGGTTACTTCCACTTCTTGGCGGCAGCGATCGAGCGCGTGGCAAAGCGCACGGCATCGGAGGGCTTGTCATGTTCGGCGACGAAATATTGGGCGCGGGTCTTGGCCGTGACCTTGCCGATCAGCTCGTCCCAGTTCAGCACGCCCTGCCCCACATCGGCCCAGCCGTCCTCGTCGAGGCACTCGCCAGCCGGCGCGATGTCCTTGACATGCACGGCAGTGATGCGGTCGCCATATTTGTCGAACCAGGCGATGGGGTCGGCCTTGCCGCGCACGATCCAGGCGACATCGGCCTCCCATTCGATCTTGGGCGCAGTCTCGAGGATGATTTCCATCGGCGTGCGGCCCGAGCTGGTCGGCACGAATTCGAAATCGTGGTTGTGCCAGCCGAAGCCATAGCCGTGCTTGGTATAGGTCTCGGCGGCGCCGGCCAGCATTTCGGCAAGTTCGAGCCATTTGGACTCGTCGGTGCTGCGGCCCTCGGGGCCGATATGGGGGCAGAAGATCTTCTTGATGCCGAGCGTTTCGGCGGTCTTGAGCGTGGTCTCGACATCGGCCACCTGGGCCGGGCCGAAATGGCCGGTCGGCATGGTTAGGCCGTTCTTCTTCAGATTGGCTGCCAGGGCGGCCGGTTCGTCATAGAGTCCGCCATAGCCTTCGACCTGGGTATAGCCAAGCTTGCCGAGCTGGGCGAGGAAGTCCTCGAGCGAGGGGACATTGCGGGCGCTGTAGAGCTGGAATGACAGTTCGGTCATTTTGGCCTCATTGTAACGTTGGAATTGGGCATTGCGACGCCTCTGGCGGTGCCAGTAGCTAGCCATGTTTGAAATTGGTGTCCCGCGCGACCGGCAGCTGAACTGCCGGAAAAGTAACATTGACGGGCGGGCGCGGCAGATTGGTGGCGGGGCGCCCGGAGGCGCCCCGCGATTGGCAGCCTAGAGCCGGTTGGTCGTTGCCGTGTCGAACAGCGAACCGCGGCCGGGATCAAAGCCGAGCCGCACCTTCTGGCCGGACTTGAGCACCACGTCGCTGTCGCAACGGAAGGTGACCGACTGACCGGCAATATTGGTCCAGGCCAGCGTGTCCGAGCCCATCGGCTCGACGATCTCGATTTCTGCATCGGTGGAGAAGGGCATGTCCGCGGCGGCATCGCCCAGAACAATGTGCTCAGGGCGAACACCCAATATCGCCTTGGTGGCGCCGGCTACAGGCGTGGTGAAGGCATAGGTGCCTACGGGAACCTTGGTGCCATCGCCGGCAGTGAAGGTCGCCCCGTCCAGCGTCCCCTCGAACATGTTCATCTGCGGCGACCCAATGAAGCCGGCGACGTAGAGATTGACCGGCTTGTTATAGATCGTATTGGGATCGGCCAGCTGCTGGATGACGCCGTTTTTCATCACGGCAATGCGGTCGGCAAGGGTGAGCGCCTCGATCTGGTCATGCGTGACATAGATCATGGTGTTCTTGAGCCGCTGATGCAGCCGCTTGATTTCGACGCGCAGGTCGGAGCGGAGCTTGGCGTCGAGGTTGGACAGCGGCTCGTCGAAGAGGAAGACATCGACGTCACGCACCAGGGCCCGGCCGATGGCGACGCGCTGGCGCTGACCACCGGACAGATTGGCCGGCTTGCGATCGAGCAAGGGCTGGATCTGCAGGATTTCGGCGGCCCGGCTGACGCGCTGCTCGATTTCCGCCTTGTTCATGCCGGCGACGCGCAGACCAAAGCTCAGATTCCGTTCCACCGTCATCTGCGGATAGAGCGCATAGGACTGGAACACCATGCCGATGCCACGATCCTTGGGCTCGAGCCAGGTGACATTCTTGCCGCCGATGAAGATCTGGCCGTCCGAGACGTCCAGCAGGCCGGCAATGCAGTTGAGCAGGGTCGACTTGCCGCAGCCCGAAGGCCCCAGAAGGACGATGAACTCGCCCTGAGCGATATCGATGTTGAGATGCTCGAGAACCTTGACGCTGCCGAAATTGAGCGACAGGTCGCGGATGGAAACGCTATTTTGCATTCGAATTATCCCTTCACCGCACCGGCGGCAACACCGCGGACGAACCACTTGCCGGAGACGAAATAGACCGCCAGCGGCACAAGGCCGGTCAGAACGGTGGCGGCCATGTTCACGTTGTATTCGGGCGTGCCCTGGGCCGAGTTGACGATGTTGTTGAGCTGCACGGTCATCGGGTAGTTCTGCGTGCCGGCAAAGACGACGCCGAACAGGAAGTCATTCCAGATACCGGTGATCTGCAGGATCAGAGCCACGACGAAAATCGGCAGGGACATGGGGAGCATGATCTCGAAGAAGATGCGCCAGAACCCTGCCCCATCGACGCGGGCCGCCTTGAACAGCTCCTGCGGCAGCGAGGCGAAATAGTTGCGGAACAGCAGGGTCAGGATCGGCATGCCGAACACGCTATGGACAATGATGACAGCCTGCAGGGTGCCGAAAATGCCCAGCTCGCGAGTGATCATCACCATGGGGTACAGGAAGACCTGGTAGGGG
>CAXBHD010000186.1:0-6734 GCA_963975335.1 uncultured Devosia sp.
AGATTTGTTGATCTTGGACTTCAACACGTTGGACGGTTTGAACACAAGAACCTGGCGCGGCAGGATCGGCACCTCCTCGCCGGTCTTGGGATTGCGGCCGATGCGCTCATTCTTGGAGCGCACCTGGAATGAGCCGAAGGACGACAGCTTGACATTGGCGCCGGTGATCAGCGCATCCCCGATCAGTTCGAGCACCCGCTCGACCAGTTCGGCCGATTCCGTTCTCGACAGTCCAACCGTGCCATAGACCGCTTCGGCCAAATCTGCCCGCGTTACCGTCTTTTGCGTCATTCGAAACCCCGTGTTGTCCGCAAATCGAGGAATTCCATGCCCACCGCGCCCCAGCGCTACAAAGCAAGATTGCCGCCGATGCGATCCAGATCAAGACCGCATCAAACCGCGAAAACCCGTCCTTCCGGTCAGCGTCGCCCGGCTGCACAAACCCCTCATGCAGCAGGTATTAACGCTGTATCCTCCACCAGAAATCGACACTAACGCCTTGAAACACCTAAGGTCAATCGCACTGAGGCCGGGGCTACCAGCGGATCAGGGACGCGCCCCAGGTAAAGCCGCCACCCATGGCCTCAAGCATGACCAGGTCGCCCTTCTTGATCCGGCCATCGGCCACCGCAACGCTCAGCGCCAGGGGCACTGAGGCAGCCGACGTGTTGGCATGCTCGCTGACGGTCATCACGACCTTTTCAGGCGGCAGGCCGAGCTTGGCCCCTGCCCCTTCTATGATGCGCTTATTGGCCTGATGTGGCACGAACCAGTCGAGGTCGGCGACGGTGTAGCCGGTCTTTTCAAGCGTGGCATAGACCACGTCGGTAATCTTGCCGACGGCATGGCGGAAGACTTCCGGCCCCTGCATGTGGACATGGCCGGTCGTGCCGGTGGTCGAAGGACCGCCATCGACATAGAGCTTTTGCCAATGATGACCGTCCGAGCGCAGTGCCGAGGCGAGAATGCCCTGTTCGGGGGCATCGTCCTCGAGTTCGCGCTTTTCCAGCACCACGGCGCCAGCGCCGTCGCCAAACAGCACGCAGGTGGTGCGATCACTCCAGTCGAGCAGCCGCGAAAAGGTTTCGGCGCCGATGACCAGAGCGCGGGTCGCCAGACCATTCTTGATATAGCTGTCGGCGGTGGCCATGCCATAGACAAAGCCCGAGCACACGGCCTGCAGATCGAAGGCCATGCCGTGATGCATGCCCAGTTTCATCTGCACCAGGGTGGCGGCAGCCGGAAAGGTATAGTCGGGCGTGGTGGTGGCAACGATGATGAGGTCGATGTCATCGGGGGTGACGCCGGCATCGGCCATGGCCCGCTTGGCGGCTTCCACGGCAAGGTCGGAGGTGAATTGGCCCTCCGCAGCGATATGGCGCTCCTTGATGCCGACCCTTTGCTGGATCCACTCATCGGAGGTCTCGACCATAGTGGCCAGTTCAGCGTTGGTGAGCACCTTTTCAGGCAGATAGCCACCGACACCGCGGATAATGGAACGCGTCTTGGTCACGCCGGTTATGCCTCGGATTCTGAGTCAATGGCGGCAGGTGCCGCCTTGATGGGGAAACGTGTCATCGTGTCGGAGATCTTGTCGATCAAGTTATTGCGCCCCATTTCGTAGCCCAGGCTCAGCGCGCTCTTGTAGCCGACTTCATCAGTCCCGCCATGCGATTTGATGACGATGCCATTGAGTCCCATGAAAATTCCGCCATTGACGGTACGCGGGTCCATGCGGCGGCGCAGGGCATTGAGCGCGGAGGTGGCAAACAGGGCGCCGATCCGGCTCATCAGGTTAGACTTGAGCGCGGTGCGCAGATAGGAGCCCACCTGGCGGGCGGTGCCTTCGGCGGTCTTGAGCGCAATATTGCCGACAAAGCCTTCGGTGACGACGACGTCCACCGTGCCCTTGCCGATGTCATCGCCCTCGACAAAGCCATGATAGGTGAAGCCGGCGCCGCTGGCATCGCTGAGCATGCGCCCGGCTTCCTTGATGGATTCGAGGCCCTTGACCTCCTCGGTCCCAACATTGAGCAGGCCGACGGTGGGCGAGGTGTGGTTGAACAGGCAGCGTGCCAGAGCCGAACCCAGAATGGCATAATCCACCAGTTGCTGAGCATCGGCGCCGATTGTGGCCCCCATGTCGAGCACGACAATGTCACTGCGCAGGGTGGGCCAGATCGCGGCAATGCCCGGCCGGGCAATGCCGGCCATGGGTCGCAGGCAAAAGGTGGCCATGGCCATCAGCGCCCCGGTATTGCCGCCCGAGACGGCAACAGCGGCCTCGCCATCCTTGACGGCCTGGATGGCCATCCACATCGAGGACGTGCCGCGCCCCTTGCGCAGGGCCTGGCTGGGCTTCTCGTCCATGGCGATCACGGTCTCGCAATGGCGTATGGTGGAAACCGGCTTGAGTGCCGGAAACTCGTCGAGCAGCGGGGCAATCAGCTCCTGGCGTCCGTGAAACAGGAAGCGGGCATCATTGTGCTGCTGGAGCAGCAGGTAGGCGCCGTGGACAACCGCGCGGGGGGCGTTATCGCCGCCCATCGCATCCACTGATATTGTAACTGTATCGGTCATTTCAGCCCGTTTTCCGCCTTATCGGCCGGCCTGCGAACATAGCCCATCACAGACTCGGCGCAAGCCCCGGCACCGGCCCTACTCATCAATGTCGGTGGACTTCTTGAGTTTTGTCAGGGCAGCAAAGGGCCCCGACGGCTCGCCATCGTCATCAAGACCCAGCGACTGCAGGCTTTCGCCGGGCCGACGCGGATAAGGATCGATTGCCAGAGCGATGGTTTCGATAAGCAGCGCACTGAGATCGACCTCAGGGCCGTCAATGTGGTCGGGGAAATCGTCATCCTCAAGATCAACGAAGATTTCCGAGCCAGGGCTGGGCACGTTTTCGGTGCTGGCGGGCAGGAAAACGCGATCCACTACTTCGTCAATGTCCTGAACCACCGGCTCGAAGGACACAACGGAAGCCTGCACGATACGGGCCGTCAGCCGACCCAGTGCGCGGATGCCCCCGCGCAGCGGCGTCACGGTGAGGGAAGCCTGCATGGCCTCAACGGCTTCGACCTTGAGGATGCTCGCCAGCGCCGCGCGTGCTGCCTCGTCGGGCGCAACATCAACCGAACGGCCGGCGGCGGGCAATCGGTCGATACGGACAATCGCGTCGATAATAGGGGTATCAGGCTGGCTCATTGCGGACTCACAAACTCGATGGTGCCGCCGGTAATGGCGCTGACGGATTGACCGGCGACAGCCTCATCCTGGCGCAGCAGGTAATCGGCCATGGCCTGGACTTCGGCCAGCTGGCTATCGGCGAACACATTACGCGACAAAACCGCCTGAAGTGCGGCCGGGTCCTTGCTGTCCATAGCTTCAGACAGGGCAGCCAGCAGACCAAAGAACACATTGCCCATCTTCTGGATGCGCTTGGGGACGCCGAGATCCCCGACGCCCATTTCCCGCAGCGAGCGATCCATATCCTTGAAGAACAGGTCGAACACGGCCTGGCTGAACGCCTTGCCAGCAGCGCTTTCATTGCGCAGACGTCGAAACAACAGCGCCATATGCAGGCTGATCATGTCGAAACGACCCGTTACCGTGTCAGGCACGTGCCAATCGGCGTAAAAGCAGGGCTGCCGGGATTGCGCCACAATGGCGCTATAGACCGCGTAAACCGGTTCGGTAGCAGTGTTTTTGCGGAACAGGTTCAGTATCATGGGGTTGCGCTCAGCTTCGTGATCGGCCTAACACAAGGGCACAACGGCCCCTTCGGACCATTGTCGGCTTGCCAGACAGGCAGGTTGGCAGCTACACATTCCGGCGGTTGAAGCCGTCGCTGCCTTGTAGTCGTGCCTATAGTCGAGAGCCATCGGGAAAGTCAAATTCATGCCACTGCGTACCGTTCACGGTTCACTCGCCCCCCTCGCGGCCGCTGTCGTGCTTGCGGTGGCCTTGGGAGCCTGCAACAGCAGCACATCGCTGATCAATGCGCGGACACAGGGCTACGAAATTTCCGACAGCGCCCAGGCGCAGATTCGTCCTGGTCAGAGCCAGGAACTGGTGACGCTCGTGCTGGGATCGCCCCAGTCGACCAACACATTTGGCGACCAGACGGCGTGGTATTATGTCGAGACCAAGGTCCGCCAAACGGCCTTCGGCCTGACGATGATCGATTCGCGCACGGTTCTGGTGATCTATTTCGACAAGAACAGGAAGGTGCTCGACAAGGCCGTCTACACGCTGCAGGACGGCAAGACGGTCACGATCGAGACCCGTCGCACGCCCTCCTTCGGCGAAGACCGCACCTTTATCGACCAGATCCTGCAGTCGTTCTAGCAAGCAGGCCACGACGATTGGCAAGCCCCGGGAGACCGGGGCTTTTTTATTTGGAGACCAGATGCAGCACAATACGAAACAGCACAAGGCCATCGCCAGCTGGGCGGCCGACTGCGCCGAGCGCGTCCTGCCGCTGTTCGAGAGCGCCAAGCCCGGCGATTCCCGGGCCAAGGCGGCGATATCGGCGGCGCGACGCTGGGCAAATGGCAAGATCAGCATGGCCGAGGCACGCAAGGCGTCCGTGGCGGCGCATGCGGCAGCGCGTGAAGCCGGCAATGCGATTGGGCGCGAGGCTGCCCGCGCGGCAGCCCATGCCGCTGCAACGGCCCATGTTCCCGGCCATGCGCGGCACGCGGCAAACTATGCCATCAAGGCGGTGACTGCCGCCGGCGGCGATGATCTGGCGGAGGAGGCGTGGCAGGATGAGCGCGTGCCCCTGCCCGACCAGGGCACCGCCTAGCGCGTCTCGGTCAGGTCCGAGCCGGCTTCACGCGCAATGGCGTCCAGCGTGCCATTGACCAGGCCCGAAGCATCGTCTTCGTAGAAGGCCTTGGCGATGTCGACATATTCGGTGATCACCACACGCGGCGGGATGTCCTGGCGGCGCAGCAACTCAAAAGCGGCGGCCCGCAGGATGGCGCGCAGGGTTGCATCTACCCGCTCCACGGGCCAGCCTTCGGCCAGGGCGCGATCGACGGCAGGATCGATGGCCAGCTGATGCTTGGTCACCCCGGAAACGATCTGGCGAAAGAAATCGGCATCGGCGGGCAGATATTGCTCGCCCTCGATTTCGCGGCCGAGGTGAAAGCTGCCAAATTGCGCCAGAGTATCCTCAAGCGATGTCCGGCCAATATCCATCTGATACAGGGCCTGCACGGCTGCCAGTCGGGCGGCACCACGCTGGTTGGCAGGCTTGTCACTGTGGGGATTGCGCTTGGGGGCATCAGCCATGGAAAGTCACTCTGTTGGTTCCGGGCTGCAGACACCGGGCGGCAAGGGCCCACCCCATAGTCGTCTCGCGCCGGAACATCAATAGAATTGGCTGGGCAGCCGCTATTCCGAGCGCCGAAAAAACGTCAGCGTGTCCGTGCCGTGGGTCTGTCTGGCGGTGCCCACCAGACCCGCCGCCTGGATCAGGTCGGCTATTTTGCCATTACTCGATGCCACCGGACCCGATCCGGATGCGGCAGTGGTGGTCACCAGACCGAAGCTGTCGACCAGGCCGGCGAATAGCAGCGCGGCGGTAAGACGCGCGCCTGGCTCCACCAACAGGTTCTGAATGCCCTTCTTCGCCAATGCACCCAGACTGGCCGCCAGATCGGGGCGGCCGCGTGATCCCTTGACCCGCAGCACCTCAACCGAAACCGGCGCATCGACGCTGGCGTCATTTTCAGCAATGATTGCAGTGCGATAACCCGAGAACCTGCCAATCAGATTCACGCTGCGATCGACCGCTTCCGCACCGGCAAGCACGACGCGCAAGGGCGTGCGCATCGCCAGACCGGGGATGGCGACAGCCAGTTGCTCCTGCTGCCGGCGGGCGCTGGCAGCGCCGATCAGCACGGCATTGGAGCGGCTTCGCTGCAGATCGAGCCAAGCGCGGGCCATACCCTCGGGCGCAGTGACGATATGATCATCTGGGGTAACGACCAGCATGGCGGTCACATAGGGACGCGCCTTGATATGGCGGCGCAGGTGGCCGGCATGCAGGGCAGCGGACGCGGCATGATGGGCGATGAGAACCTCGATACCCGCCGATTCAAGGCGCTCAATACCCGCCCTGGCCGTCCGTGGATCGGGGTCGGCAACGCCAATGACCACGCGCATCACGCCCGAGCGCACGATGGCATCGACGCAGGGCGGGGTCCGTCCCCAATGATGGCAGGGCTCAAGTGTGACATAGAGCGTGGCGCCGGCTGCATCGAAGCCTGCCCGATCCAGAGCGAGGGCCTCAGGGTGCGGACGGCCGCCTCTTGCCGTGACGGCGCGGGCGATCAGCGTCTGGCTGTTGGGGTCGACAACGAGCGCAGCAGCACAAGGATTATCACCGGTGGTGCCCAGAAAGGGCGTCGCATAGCGCGTAGCGGCGTCAAGCCAGCGCAGGTCCTCGGCGCTGGCATGGGTCAATCGTCGTCGCGCAGGGTGCCCTGCCCCTCCGCGAGTTCCGCCAGAAAATTGCGGAAGTCGTCGGCCGCCGAGAAATTCTTGTATACCGAGGCAAACCGCACGAAAGCAACGTCATCGAGCCCCTTGAGACCATCCATGACATATTCGCCAATCTGGTCGGAGCTGACTTCGACATCGCCGAGACTTTCGAGCTGGCGGACAATGCCGGAAATCATGCGTTCGATGCGGTCGGGTTCCACCGCACGCTTGCGCAGGGC
>CAXBHD010000187.1:0-6720 GCA_963975335.1 uncultured Devosia sp.
AGCAGCATGGTGCGGGTCACCACCTTGCCGGCATTCTTCATCAGATATTCGAGCAGGCGGAATTCGCGCGGCTGCAGCAGGATGGCCTCGCCATCGCGCTCGACCTTGCGGGACAGGCGATCCAGCGTCAGCCCGCCAACGGCATAGCTGGTGGCGGCTTCCGACGGGCTGGAGCGGCGCGCCAGCACCTCGACGCGGGCCAGCAGCTCGGCAAAGGCATAGGGCTTGGTGAGATAGTCGTCGCCGCCGGCGCGCAGGCCGGTGACGCGGTCATCGACCTCGCCCAAGGCGGAGAGGATCAATACGGGGGTCTGGTCATCCTCGGCGCGCAGCGATTCCACAATGGACAGGCCATCGCGGCGCGGCAGCATGCGGTCAACGATCAGCACGTCGTAATCCATGCCCGAGGCCATGGCATAGCCGGTTTCGCCATCGGCGGCATGGTGGGTGATGTGGCCGGCTTCGTCCAGCGCCTGCATCAGGTAGCTGGCGGCCTCGCGATCATCCTCGATCAGCAAAATCTTCACCGCAGCGCCCCCGGTTGCGTTTGAAATGGCCCCGGCGCGTGACGCCGGGGCCGGTAGCTTACTCGCTCAGCGGCAGGCCGATAAAGCGGGCTTCGCCGTCGCGGCTGGCCTTGACCAGGGCGGTGTTGAGCCCCTTGGCCTTGACCGCGTCGAGGGCGGCTTCGAACTCGTCAAGGCTCGCCACCGGCGTATTGTTGACCTCGACAATGGTGTCGCCAACCGCCAGGCCCTTTTCGGCCGCGGCGGAGCCTTCCTCGACGTCCTGGATCAGCAGGCCGCCCGAGCCATCGGCATTGGGGACCAGGGACAGGCCGACGCTGGACTTGCCGGGCAGTTCAGCCGGCGGGTTCGGCGCGGAAGGTTCATTGGTGGCGGCAGCCTCCTCATTGAGGGTCTGCAGCTTGACCGACAGCTTGGTCTCGGCCCCGTCGCGCCAGATGGTCAGCTCGACGGTGGATTCAGGCGCCTTGCCGGCAATGGTGCGGCTGAGGTCGAGCGCGTCATCGATAGGGTCGCCATCGACGGCGGTGATGATGTCGCCCGAACGGACGCCGGCAGCACCGGCAGGGCCGTCAGAGGCCGGCTCGCGCACGATGGCACCCTTGGCATCGGCCAGGCCGACGCCATCGGCGATGTCGCGCGTCACGTCCTGGATGGAGACGCCGAGATAGCCGCGGGTGACCGAGCCGTCATCGATCAGCTGCTGGACGATACCCTTGACGGTGGCAGCCGGGATGGCGAAGGCAATGCCGACATTGCCGCCATTGGGCGAATAGATGGCGGTATTGACGCCGACCACCTGGCCCTTGGTGTTGAAGGCCGGGCCGCCCGAATTGCCGGTATTGACGGCCGCATCGATCTGCAGGAAATCGCCATAGCTGGAGCCGCCGATATTGCGGCCCTCGCCCGAGATCACGCCGACCGTCACCGTACCGCCAAGGCCGAAGGGATTGCCCACGGCCACGACCCAGTCACCAACGCGGCTGGATTCGCTTTCAAACTGCACGAAGGGCAGATCGGTGCCCTCGATCTTGAGCACGGCCAGGTCGGTGCGCTCATCGGTGCCGACAATGGTGGCTTCCGTTTCGGTACCGTCATCGAACACCACGGTGACCTTGGTGGCGTCTTCCACGACGTGATTATTGGTGACGACATAGCCGTCAGCCGAAATCACGAAGCCCGAGCCGGCTGCCATATACTGGCGCGGTGCGCGGTCAGGGCCATCGCCGCGCGAGCCGGGGCCGCCCTCGCCGAACTGGTCAAGGAAATCGCGGAAGGGGTGGCCCTCCGGCAGATCGGGGAAATTGAAGTCGAACTGGCGGCCGCCGCGCTGCGGCCCCCGCTGCGCCGGACCGCTATCCTGGGCCTCGACAAGAATGGAGACCACGGCGGGCTTGACCGCCTCGACCAGGTCGGCAAAGCCGGCATGGGGCTGGACCGCATCGGGGACAACGATCTGCGCCGCGTTCTGCACCTGGGCATTGGCGGTCTGACCGGTAATGACATAGGCGGTCGACACACCGCCGATAGCAATCGTCAGCGCCAGGGCGGACGCCCCGAGCCAGCGACTGGTACGCTTCATGATGGATGGACGCATCGTGAATTCTTCTCCTTGGGGCAAGCCCTCAACAGCTTACAGACACGGTATGCAACACCGCGCCTTTCGGGGAGGTTGCGTCAACATTAAGCTTTGGCAATGTTGGCCAAGGTTTGGCCAGCGCTAATCGCCGGGCGGCCGGGTCAGGCTGTCGAGCGCGGCCTGCTCCTCGGGGCTGAGGCCGGCGGCGACGCGCGTCCGGCGCCGGGACAGGATGAACAGCGTCACGAGGCCGATCAGCAGCAAAGTCGGGGCGGCGATCCACAGCAGCATGGTATGGGCATTGACGCGCGGGTTGAGCAGGACGAATTCGCCATAGCGGTCGACCAGATATTGCAGCACGGCGGCATCGCTGTCGCCCGCCACCAGCCTTTCGCGCACCAGTAGCCGCAGGTCCCGGGCCAGGTCGGCATCGCTGTCGTCGATCGACTGATTCTGGCAGACCAGGCAGCGCAGCTCGGCCGACAGGTCGCGGGCGCGCTGTTCCAGCACCGGATCGCTCAGCACCTCGTCGGGGCTGACGGCCAGGGCCGCGCCGCCCAGCAGCAGGGCCATGACCAGAGCAAGGGCGCGCAGCAAGGTCATCGGACCGGCACCGGCTTGGCCTTGGCGGCCCGGCGCGGGGCGCCGACGCGCACCTTGCGGTCGGTCAGCGAGACCACGCCGCCCAGAGCCATCAGGATGGTGCCCAGCCAGATCAGGGTAATATAGGGCTTGTGCCAGATGCGCACGATATGGGTGTCGTCGAGCGGTTCGCCCAGCTGCAGGTAGAGCTGGGAAAAGCCATAGGTCTCGATGGCGGCCTCGGTGGTCGGCATGCCGCTGGCCACATAGGTGCGGCGGTCGGCCATGGTCTGGCGGGTGCTGCCATTGGGGGCGGTGATGGTGAAGCGCCCCTCATCGCTCAGATAATTGGGCCCGGGCACCTGCTCGAAACTGTCAAAGGCAATGATATAGCCGGACAGCTCGGTGCTCTCGCCGGGATTGAGCGTGGTGACGCGCTCGGTTTCCCAGGCGGTGGTGGCGACAATGCCCAGCACCGTCACCCCCATGCCGAAATGGCCCAGCGCGGTGGAAAAGGCCGAGCGCGGCAGGCCGATCAGCCGGCGCCAGCTTTCCTGCACCGGCAGGCGGCCCAGCCGCGTGCGCTCGACCAGTTCGGCAAAGGCGCCGAAGGCCACCCAGAAACCCAGCAACAGGCCGAGCGGGGCCAGCGAGATGGAAACCCCGCCCAAGGCCGAGATCAGGATGGTGAAAAAGATCGCCAGCGCCGCCGCCCACATCAGGCGCTGCGCCGCCGCAACGACATCGGCGCGTTTCCAGGCCAGCAGGGGCCCGAAGGGCAGCACCAGCAGCAGCGGCGCCATCAGCGCGCCGAAGGTGAGGTTGAAAAAGGGCGCGCCCACCGAAATGGAGGTGCCGGTCAAGGCGTCGAGCAGCAGCGGATAGAGCGTGCCCACCAGCACCGCGCCGATGGCGGTGGCCAGAAAGAGGTTGTTGAGGATCAGCGCGCCTTCGCGGCTGACCGGGGCGAACAGCCCGCCCTGGCGCAGCGATGCCGCCCGCAGGGCAAAAAGGAAGAAGGCGCCGCCGATGACCAAGGCCAGCAGCGTCAGGATGACGAGGCCGCGCGTCGGGTCGCTGGCAAAGGTATGCACCGAGGTCAGGATGCCCGAGCGCACGAGGCAAGTGCCCAGCAGCGACAGCGAGAAGGTGATGATGGACAAAAAGATCGTCCAGATCTTGAGCGCATTGCGCTTTTCCATCACCAAGGCCGAATGCAGCAAAGCCGTGCCGGCCAGCCAGGGCATGAAGCTGGCATTTTCCACCGGGTCCCAGAACCACCAGCCGCCCCAGCCGAGTTCGTAATAGGCCCAGTAGGAGCCCATGGCGATGCCGAGGGTTAGAAAGAGCCAGCTCAGCATGGCCCAGGGCCGCACCCAGCGGGCCCAGGCCTGGTCGATGCGGCCGGAAATCAGCGCGGCGATGGCGAAGGAAAAGCAGATCGAAAAGCCGACATAGCCGGCATAGAGCAGCGGCGGATGGATGGCGAGGCCGATATCCTGCAGCACCGGATTGAGGTCATTGCCCTCAAGCGGCGCGGGAAAAACCCGGGCGAAGGGGTTGGAGGTAAAGAGGGTGAAGCCGGCAAAGGCCGATGTCAGCAGGCTCTGGGTGGCCAGCACCAGGGTCAGCAGGTCGCCGGGCAGGCGGCGGCCGAAGGCGGCGACCATGGCCCCGAAGGTGACGAGGATGAAGATCCACAGCACCAGCGAGCCCTCGTGATTGCCCCAGACGCCGGAAATCTTGAAAACCAGCGGCTTGAGCGAGTGGGAATTGTTCACCGCCAGCAGCAGCGAAAAGTCCGACGTGACAAAGGCCTGCACCAAAGCGAGGAAAGCCACGGCGATCAGCACGAATTGCAGCAGCGCCGCCTGGCTCAGCACCAGCGCGATGCGCGTGCCCGAGCGCCAGAACAGGTAGCCGCCGAAAGCGCTGACCGTGGCGATGGCAAAGGCCAGGATGAGGGCGAAATGGCCGAGTTCAATGCTCATGGCGACGCTGGCTCCGGCCGCCATTCGCCGCTGGCCTTGAGCGCGTCGACGACTTCCTTGGGGATGTAATTCTCGTCATGCTTGGCCAGCACATTGGTGGCGGTGAAGGCGCCATCGGGGCCCAGTGCCCCTTCGGCGACCACCCCCTGCCCTTCACGGAAGAGATCGGGCAGCAGGCCGACATAATGGGCGGTCACCTCATTGGCGCCATCGGTGACGATGAAGGTATTGTCCTGGCCGTCGCGGACCCAGCTGGCATCCTTGACCAGGCCGCCAAGCCGGATGGGCTGGCCCACGGCGACCGCGCGGGCGTTGATGTCGGAGGGCGAATAAAAGAACACGATCTGGTCGCGCAAGGCCAGCAGCACCAAAGTGGTGGCCAAAGCCAGCACCAGGCCGAGGCCGGCAATCACCGCCAGGCGCTTCTGCTTGCGGCTCCAGCCGGGCCTGCGCATTCCGATGGGCATGGTCATGGATTTGCTCCCGTAATGGTCAGGCCGCCCTCGAGGGCGATGGTGTCGAGATCGCCCCGGTCAAAGGCCTGCGGATAGGCGGCAATTGCCGCATCAAAGGCCGCCTGGGCCTGGTCACGATCCCCCAGCACCAGATAGGCGCGCACCAATTGGGTCCATTCCTCGACGCTGCCGCCCGATTCGGCCAGCCGGCTGGCAAGGCCGCTGACCATCTGGGCGATCATGTCGGACTCCTCGGCATTGACCGCGGCGGGGGCCACGCCATCATTCTGCGCCAGGGCCAGACCCTGCCGCGCCGCATCGAGCCAGGATTCGTTGCCGACCGACAGCGCCAGCGCGGCGTTCCAGGCGGCAATGGCCTGGGGATAGTCGCCCTGTCGGGTGAGCTCGGAGGCAAGGTATAGGCGGGACAGCACGTGGCGGGGATCGCTGTCGGCCGCGGCGCGCAGCAGCGCCATGGCCTCGGGCGAGCCGGCGCCCTGCGCGGCCAGCAGCAGCGCCTCGGCCTGGCGGGTCTGCAGGTCCGGCGTCGGCGCCGACAGGGCGATCACCCTGCCATAGGCCTTGGCCGCATCGGCAAAGCGGCCCATTTCCAGATAGGCCGGAGCGATCACCGTCCAGCCGCGCAGATCGTCGGGATTGGCCGCCAGCGCGCTTTCGATAGTGGTAATGGCGCCGCCCAGATCGAGCTCGGGGGTCAGCGCCGGGCCGTCGGCCACGGCGCGGCTTGCCAGGGGCTGGGCCGGCAGGTCGGGACGGCCCAGCACGGCATAGAGCCCGAAGGCCAGCACGGCCATGGCGGCCAGCCCGGCCAGAAGCGGCATGCGGCCCAGTTCGGGCCCGCCGGCGCTGGTTTTCTGTGCATCGGCCTTGAGGCGCAGGACTTCGCGCGCCAGCTCGGCCTTGGTGGCCAGCGCATCGGCCACTTCGAGCTTGCCGGCGGCAAGGTCGGCCTCGATGCCGGCCAGCACAAGGGCCAATTGCTCGTTGCTACCGGCCAATTCGGGCGCCGTTGCGTTGACCGTCCGCGGGCCGGCTGCGTAAACAAGGGCAGCGCACGCAATGGCGGTAACGGCGATGGCGATAAACCAGAAAATCATGGGCCACAAATGCTGGGCGCCGACATGGCACCATAGGCGTCCATCTATAACCGGAATGCGGCAGAAAACTACCCGAAGCCGGGCCCGGACCGGGGACGCATTGCCACAGGCAGGCGTGGCTGCATGAGCCAGGAACAGGTGGATTTCCTCATTATCGGCAGCACGCCGCTGGCCCGGCTGCTGGCCGGCCTCCTGGCCTCTAACCATGGCAAAAGCGTGCTGCTGCAGGCCGATAGCCTGAGCGGACAGCGGCTTGGCCCCGGCCCCGATCTGTCGGTGGCGGCGCTTACCCGGCCGCAGAGCTGGGCGCTGCTGGCCACGGCAGTGCCCGAAACCACGCGCCTGGTGCGCCGGATCGGCAAGCGGGCGGCCCTGGCCCGGCTCGATCCGATCCTGGCCGCTGCAGGCGCGCCGGGGCAGCAGGCGCTGCGCCACATCGCCCATATGGCGGCCGGCTTCGGCCTGGCC
>CAXBHD010000188.1:0-6706 GCA_963975335.1 uncultured Devosia sp.
AAGAACATGATGACCCGGCCATTGGGCGCCCAGCTCGGGCCCTCGGCATGAAAGCTCGTATAGAGCATGCGCTCGCCCGAACCGTCGGCATTCATGATGCCGATATTGAACTGCCCGCCCGACTGGCGGGTAAAGGCGATGAGATCGCCGGTGGGCGCCCAGACCGGGGTGGAATAGCTGCCCTGGCCAAAGCTGATGCGCTGCGGCGTGCCGCCGCCCGCACCCATCATGTAGATCTGCGGCGAGCCGCCGCGATCGCTCTCAAACACCAGCCGGCTGCCATCGGGTGAATAGGACGGGCCGGTATCGATCGCCGCGCCCGAGGTCAGCTGCACCGGCTGCCCGCCATTGATGCTGGTAGTGTAGATATTGGTCGAACCGCCCTGCTCGACCGAAAAGGCCACGGTGCCGCCATCGGGCGAAAAGCGCGGCGCAAAGGTCATGGCGCCGACATCGGCCAGCCGCTGCTGCTGGCCGGTCGACAGCTGCAGCAGATAGACCTGCGGATTGCCGTCGGCAAAGTTCATATAGGTGACCAGATCGCCATTGGGCGAAAAGCGCGGGGTCAGCGCCATGGTGCTGCCATCGGTCAGATACTGCACATTGGCCCCGTCCTGATCCATAATGGCCAGGCGCCGCACGCGATTGGCCTTGGGGCCGCTTTCGGCCACATAGATGACGCGGGTATCGAAATAGCCCGTGCCGCCGGCCAGCGATTCATAGATCGCATCCGAAATGATATGGGCGACGCGACGGCTCGAATTGGCATCGGTATTGTAGCTCTTGCCCACAACCTGGGCCGCCTGCTGGGTGTCCCAGACGCGGACCGAGGAGGAGATCTGCCCGCCGCGCTCCACCGCCCCCATGACCAGGGCATCGACATTGGCCGTGCGCCAGGTGGTGAAATCGGGCGCCGCGCTGACATCGCCGACCTGCACGGGCAGCGAGGCCGGATCGAGCGGCAGGAACAGGCCCGAGCGGCGCAGATTATTGCGCACGATCTCGGCGATTTCCGTGCCAAAGGCCGGATCGGACGAGGCGAAGTCGGGAATGGCGATCGGCAGGGGCTGGAAATTGGCGCCCTCCACCACGATGCGCAATTGCGCCATTGTCAGCGACGTGCCGGCCAGCAGCGCGCCACCCGCCAAGCCAAGTTTGAGCGCATTGCGCCGCGTAAGCAGGGTCATCTATTGTCTCCAATGTCGCCGCTGGTGCGCCATACTGCACGCCCAACATACCAATTCAAAGTCACGGGCGCAGTTCCATTTCGATCTGGCGCCAATCGTTATAGGCATCGCCCGACAGCATCTCATACGGCCCGCAGGCGGTGACGGCGCGCACGGCCGCCCTGGCGACTGCCCCGCCGGCCGGGGACGGATCGGCCGAGACGATCTGCGCATTCGCCACGCTGCGATCCGGATTCATCGTCACCAGCAATACCACATTGAGCCCACTATTGATGTCGCTCGGCAGCAGGTTCCAGCACGTCTTGATGCGGGCCACGAGGCCGTCAATGGCGGACTGGCTGAGCCGCGCCGAGGTGCCGGTCGTATCGCCCAGCGTCGGCGTGCCCCCTGCGCCGGTCGTGCCACCGGTGGTAGTATCGGTGTTGATAATGGCAGAAATGTCATCGGCCAGCGACGCGTCCAGCTGTTCCTGGGGCTGCTCCTGGGCGGCCTGTTCGGCCGCCGCGGCAGCAGCCAGGCGCTGGCGCTCCTCTTCCTCGCGCCGCTTGCGCTCTGCCTCGGCCGCGGCAAAGCGCTCGCGCAGCTGGGCCAGATTGCTGGGCCGCGCCGCCGGGGCCGGCGCCGCCACTGCCGGGGTCACCGGCTCGGGCGTCGGCTCAGGTGTCGGCGCTGGCGTGGGCACAGGTTCCGGCGCGGGGGTCGGCTCGGGCACCGGCTCTGGCGCCGGTTCGGGCTCTGGTGCTGGTTCGGGTTCTGGTTCTGGAACCGGCTCGGGCGCAGGGGCTGGCCGCGTGGCCGGCACAGGTGCGGGCACCGGATCTGGTTCCGGCTCGGGCTCTGGCACCGGCTCGGGCTGGCTTTCCGGCGCGGGTGCGGCATTGGTCACCGGGGCGGGCGTCGGAATGTCGGCCGGCGACGGGGTGACCTGATCTTCCTGCGTATTGCCGGTCGGCTGGGCGATCTCGGCAGGCGCATCGTCTTCCACGATCGAAGGTGTTTCCGTCTCGACCACGGTGCTGTCGAGCTGACCGGCGCGAATATTGGAGTATTCCTCAACCGGCACCAGATCGACCGAAATCGACTCCACCACCGGCGTCAATGGCTCGGTCATGCCGAGATTGATCAGCCCGATGGTCAGCACCACGATGTGAGCAAGGATCGATGCGGTGACGCCAATGCGCACTGGACTAGCCCGGATCCCGCTCGGTGATCAAACCGATCTTGCTGTAACCGGCGGCCGAGAGCAGCCCCATGACGCGCATCACCGAGCCGTAATCGGCGGTCGTGTCGCCGCGCAGGAAGATGCGGTCTTCCGCGCCATTGGCGCCCAGTGCCGCCAGGGCGCTGGTCAGTTCGGCCTCGGGAACCACATCCTCGTTGACATAGATGACACCGTCGGGCGTCACCGCCACGGTAATCGGATCGGCCTGGTTGGGCATGTCGGCGGCGGCCGACTGCGGCAGGTCGATCGGCACGCCGGCGGTCATCATCGGCGCCGCCACCATGAAGATGATCAGCAGCACCAGCATCACGTCCACCATGGGCGTGATGTTGATTTCGCTGATCACGGCCTTCTTGCGACCGCGCCGGCCGCGGCCGCCACCGCCCCCCCCTGCTGCGCCCATGCCCATGCTAGTGGCTCCGTGCTTCGAGCTGGCGGCTCAGAATGGTCGAGAATTCGTCGGCAAAGCCCTCCAGCCGCCCCACCATCTTGGCGGCGTCGGCGCTCAGCTTGTTATAGGCGATAACTGCGGGGATTGCCGCGACCAGACCAATGGCGGTGGCAAACAGCGCCTCGGCGATCGGCCCGGCCACCACGGCCAGGCTGGTATTGGAGGAGGCGGCAATGGCGGTAAAGGCGTTCATAATGCCCCAGACGGTGCCGAACAGGCCGATGAACGGGCCGGCCGAGCCGACCGTGGCCAGAAAGCCCAGCCGCTTCTCCAGATTGTCGCTCTCGCGCGAAATCGCCACGTCGAGCACCTTGTCGAGCCGCTGCTGCATGCCCAGAAAGCTCGCTGCATTCTGCTCGTGGCTGCGCTTCCATTCCTTCATGGCGGCGACGAACACTGCCCCCATGCCGCCCGAAGGCTTTTCGGACTGCATCTGGTAGAGTTCTTCCAGCGACTGCCCCGACCAGAATGTCCGCTCGAACCGGTTCATCTCCGCATTGGTGCGGCGATAGGTAATGGTCTTGTCGATGATGATGGCCCAGCACCAGACCGAGGCGCCCAGCAGGCCCAGCATCACGGATTTGACGATCCAGTCGGCGGCCCAGAACAGGCCCCAGATGGAAAAATCGGTGTGCGGCACGACGGCGCCCACAGCGTCCATGGCTTCCATGTAGTGATCCTTTTTGGCCTGGTTCCCGCACCCGACCCTCAACCGCATGGCGATGGGGTCGAAATCTGTCAAAATTAAGAGAAATGCCCGGAAACCGGACCTTGGGGCCCACGAACCAGACACATGTTCGCTTTGCCGTAACTATGGTCAAGGAATGGTTAACAAAGCGATTCGCCAAACACGAGCCACCAAGTCGTGATCTACCCCATCTGCCGATGGCCCTTCAGTCTGGCACCAGCAGGGTCCGCAGCGCCGCCGGCAGTCGAGCGGGGCCACCGCTGGTCTTGATCGCCGCCACCACGACGCTGGCACGGGTCAGCACGGTGTCATCGCGGACAATGGTCTGGTTGAGCACCAGCCGGGCGCCGGAGACCTTCTGCACCTCGGTGGTGACGGTCAGCAGATCATCGATATGGGCGGCACCCTCGAACTCGATCGCCATCGAGCGCACCGCAAAGGCCACGCCCTGCGCCGCCAGTTCGGCGTGATGCACGCCCAGATCGCGCAGGAACTCGGTGCGGCCACGCTCGAAGAATTTGAGATAGGCCGCGTGATAGACATTGCCGGAAAAGTCGGTGTCTTCATAATAGATGCGGGTGGGAAAGCGGTGCGGGGTCATGTCGGGGATAGCTCCCCCTGCCCTTCCACAAACACCACATGCTCCGGCTGGCCCGACAGCCGCCGCAACCTTTCCGGCAGCCAGGGCGGCAGCAATCGGGCTTCGGCCAGAGCCGTACCAGCCAGCGGCAGCCAGGAAAACTGCAGTAGGTGTCCCTCATCCTCGCGCACCAGAAACGGCTGCGCCCCGCCTGGCCGGACATGCTCGGGCAGCGTGAGGGCATAGATGAAGCCCAGCTCGTGGAAGCGTTCGCCGACCCGGCCGTAAAAGCTTTCCGAGGTGAAGAGCATGGGCCCCACCACACCGACCATGTCCATTTCCTCGGCGATCTCGCGGACCAGGCTCAGCCCGCTCGGTTCGCCCATCTCGACCCGCCCGCCGGGCAGCATGCAATAGTCGTCGTCATCCTCCCGGCACACCAGCAGGTGATCATCGACAATGGCGGCGCCGGCCACCCGGTAATTGAAGCGCGTGCCCCCGACCGGAAAGCTCAGCATGATGCGCTCGCCGCTCATGCCTCGGGATCCTCGAACAGGCTTGCCTGCAGGCCGACAAAGCCCTGCGGCACGCTTTTGCCCAGATGCTGGAAGGCAGCGCCGGTCAGCATGCGGCCGCGCGGCGTGCGCTGGATGAAGCCCTGCTGCAGCAGATAGGGCTCGACGATTTCCTCGATGGCGTCGCGCGGCTCGCTCAGCGCCGCCGCAATGGTCTCGATGCCCACCGGCCCGCCATCGTAGAAGTCGGCAATGGTGCCGAGATAGCGCCGGTCGAGCTGGTCGAGCCCGCGCGCATCCACGTCGAGCCGCAGCAGCGCCTTGTCGGCAATGGCCCTTGTGATCTCGCCCGAGCCCTCGACCAGCGCGAAATCGGTGACCCGGCGCAGCAGGCGCCCGGCAATACGCGGCGTGCCGCGCGAGCGGCGGGCGATTTCCATCGCCCCGTCTTGCGCCATCGGCATGCCGAGCAGCCGCGCCCCGCGGGTGACGATCTGCACCAGCTCTTCGGGCGTATAGAAATTGAGCCGCACCGGAATGCCGAAGCGGTCGCGCAGCGGCGTAGTCAAAAGACCGGCGCGCGTCGTGGCGCCCACCAGGGTGAATTTGGCCAGGTCGATCCGCACCGAGCGCGCGGCCGGGCCCTCGCCGATGATCAGGTCGAGCTGGTAATCCTCCATGGCCGGATAGAGGATTTCCTCGATGGCCGGGCTCAGCCGGTGGATTTCGTCGATGAACAGCACATCGCGGTCTTCCAGATTGGTCAGCAGCGCCGCCAGATCCCCTGCCTTGGCGATCACCGGCCCGGACGTGGCGCGAAAGCCCACGCCCAGCTCGCGCGAAATGATCTGCGCCAGCGTCGTCTTGCCCAGGCCCGGCGGCCCGACAAACAGCACATGGTCCAGCGCCGCCTGGCGCTGCTTGGCCGCGGCAATGAAGACCTCGAGATTGGCCCGTGCATCGGCCTGGCCGACAAATTCGGCAAAGCCGGACGGCCGCAGCGACACATCGAGGCTGTCGTCGCGGCCGGCAGCGGGGGAGGTGAGAGAAGTCACGCGAGCAATTCCATTCCGGGTATGCGCCTGGTGGCAGGTGCGTCGAAACTTACACTATGAGAGCAACCGGCACGGTATCCCGCCTGAGCAATGATCACGTCGGCATAATCCCCCTTGGTGTCCAGCGCCGTCTGCACGGCGCTGGCGACGGCCTCTGCCATTTCAACAACCGCATCGCGGCTGCTGAGGACGATTTTCAGCAGACCGAGAGCCTCGTCCTGCGGTCGCTTGTAGCTTCTGGTCAACACCCAGACGAATTCGATAGTGGTCACAAGGCTGACAAAAGCCGCGTCTTCAGGCGACCGTGCGGCGAAAAAAGCATTGGCCTTGGCATGTTGCTCGGCTTCGTCATTGACGAACAGCCGAATGAGCACATTGGTATCGACGCCGATCACGCTTTGCTCCGGTCATGCAGTGCCGCGGCCTGATCCAGGATAGCGGCGTTCATTTCATCAACAGAGACCGCGCGGCCGAGCGGATTGCCAAGAATCCCCGCATAATCGGCCAACCGCCGCGTTTTCGCCTCCACGGTCAGTTGGCCATCCTTGAGCACCCAGATCAGCTCAGTGCCTTCCACGATGCCAAGCTGGTCGCGGAAATCCTTGGGGATCGTCGTCTGGCCACGACTGGATACGGAACTATGCTGCTGCACCCGATCATGCTTGCTCATTCGGAAAACCCCGACCAATTCTTACTATCCGAAAATAGAAGGAACTGATGTTGAGAACAAGGCGCTACTGGCTCAGCTCCCGCAGGCCCAGCCGGATCAGCTTTTCCGTTGGTACCCCCTCGCCCTCGCGGGCGACGATCCGGGCCAGTGCCGCCGAAGCCTGGGCGCTCGAATAGCCCAGATTGGTCAGCGCCGAGACAGCATCGGCAATCGCGCCCGGCGCCACGCCTCCGCCCAGGGCCGCCTGCAGCCCCAGCGTGCCGGCATCCACGCCGACACCCGTGGGCACCTTGCCCTTGAGCTCGGTGACCAGCCGGACCGCCAGCTTGGGTCCCACG
>CAXBHD010000189.1:0-6698 GCA_963975335.1 uncultured Devosia sp.
AGGTGCCCGCCCATCGCCGAGTAACCCCCGAACACACAGGCGAACACGATCACAACACCGATAACCAGCCGCATGGAACTGCACTCTCACCTTGAACGCGTCGCCGGCCGCAACAGGATGCCGCCGGACTGCCGGATTTCCCGCCAGTCCTGGCGGGGACGCACCGCGCGTCTCTTCGGTGTCACTATCGGGGCTTTGCCTTAACAGCGGGTAACTCTGGACAGAAATCGATCCATGTCAGCATTGGGAATTTCGCAGCAAATGCCATGTACTTGCCGCCGAACATCTGGGCCGACCGTCAAGCTATTGTCTTGATCACATTGCTGGAGGCCGGTCACCAACGTCGCGGGGATTGGCAAATGCTGCCGCCAGATCCGATGACAAGGGCAGCCTCAGATTGATGCCACGCGGCGGTATCGGCATGGTGAACCACTTATCATACATCGGACCGATCTCCCCCCGGGTGAAGATCGTTCGTAGCGCCGCATTGACCGCGTCTTTGAATTCGGGGTCATCGCGCCGCATCATCAGACCATAGGGCTCGGCATCGCCGAGTGTATCGGGCGACAGATGGAAGAGCTCGGGAAATTCCGCATTGGCCACCAGATTGGACAGTAGGATACCATCCATCACAAAAGCCGAGACGCGACCGCTGGCCATCATCGCAAAGCCGGCCTCGTGATTCGGCGTTGGCATGATTGCAATGTTGAGGGCCAGCTGGCGGCTGATGGCATTGAGTTCACCGATCACCGTCGTGCCGGACGTTGAAGCCACGGTCCGCCCCTTCAGGTCCACTACCGTCTTCGGGCCGCCATCGCTGAGCGCTGCAAAGCGCACCGCTGTCAGAAAATGCGGGTAACTGAAGGCCACGCTCTTGCGGCGTTCGGCATTATTGGTGCTGGCAACGCATTCGATATCGATCTGCCCTTCATTCAGCAGGGCCACCCGGTCGCTTGGCGTGCGTTTGACATAGGCGATCTCGAGCGTCTCCATGCCCATTTGCTGCTGCAACAATTGCGCGATCCGCGCGCACAGATCGATGGAATAGCCGATCACCCCGCCCGCACCGTCCAGATAGGAAAACGGCGCTGCATCTGGACTATAGCCGATCCTGAGCATGCCGGTTTCCATCATGCGATCCAGCGTCGATTCCGGCGCCTGGGCGCGGGCGCCTACCGACGAGACCAGCAGCAGGCCGATAATCACGAAGGTCTTGCCCCAGCTCATCGTCGTCATTCCAGATACTCCACCGGTTCGTCGAATGCTTTGGCCAGGTCCGCTGACATGGGCAGGTTGAGGTTGATGCCGTTGGGCGGGATCGGCGCGGTAAACCACTTGGCATAAAGGACATCGATCTCGCCGCTGCTATAGACGTCCTGCAGCGTGTCATTGACCAATTGCCTGAAAGCCAGGTCACCCCGTGTGAGCATCAGCCCGTAAGGCTCCGATCGGCTGAGCGTAAAGCTCGACAGCGCATAAAGGCTCGGATCGGGCAGTTCGGCAATCTTGGCCGCCAGCAGAATGCCATCGGTCACAAAGGCGGACACCCTTCCCGCCACCACCATGTCGAAGGCCTCGATCGTGCTCTTGGTGGGGATCACGGCGATATTCAGATTGTGTTCTCGGTTGAGCGCATTCAGCTGTTCGATATTGACCGTACCAGATGCCGCCGCGACGCTGTGCCCGGCCAGATGCTGCAGGCTGTCGATCTTGTCGGCCCGACGAGACATGACATGCGTCGCCGTCATGAAATGCGGATAGGAGAAATCGACCATTTCCCGCCGTTCGGCATTATTGGTGGTTGCTGCGCATTCAAGATCGATCGCTCCCGTCTTGACCAGCACGAAGCGCGTGGCCGGGGTCGCGACGACATAAATCACTTCGATATCCGCACGGTCCAACGTGCTGCGAACCCGCTCGACAATCCGCTGACAAAGATCAAGCGAGAAGCCGGTGACGTTGCCATCGGCATCCTCAAACGAGAATGGCGGCTCGCCCTGCCGGTAGCCAATGGTAATGACCCCGCTCGCCTCGATCTTGGCCAGGGTCCCCGTCAGCCCTTCCGAATGGGCAAAGGCTGACAGGCTCATGAGCATTATTGCTGTCGCGGCGTAGAGTAACTGCCTCATGCTTTGCCTCCCATAAGAGTGCTCACCTTGGCCGATCGGCCCATAACGCGTTCTCTTGGCCCCATCGTCAGCCCGTCCGCCGGACCTGTTTGCCCTTGGCGCCGTGCTCCGGCCCCGGCTTCGCCCCATCCAGCACGAGGTCGCCCGCAGCCAATGGTCGCGAAAAGTAGAACCCCTGCACATTGGTGCAGCCCGCCGCCCGCAAGATCGCGAGCTGCTCCTCCGTCTCGACGCCTTCTGCCGTGACATCCATGCCCAGCCCGCCTGCCAGGCCGGTAATGGCCGCCACGATGACCCGGCAATTTTGCTGACTGGCCAGATTGGCCACGAAGCTGCGGTCGATCTTGATCTTGCTGAACGGCAGGCTCACCAGATTGCTCAGCGAGGCATAGCCGGTGCCAAAGTCGTCAAGCACGATGCCGATGCCACGGGCCTGCAGGCTGCTCAACGTGTTGATGCTGTCGGCCCCCGCCAGAATGACGGTTTCGGTCACTTCCAGCTCCAGCCGTCGCGCAGGCAGGCCCGATCGGTCCAGCGAATGGGCTATCGCATCGATCAGCCCGGGCTTTTGAAGCTGCACGGGCGACAGGTTGACCGCCAGCCGGTAATGCTCGGGCCAGGCAGCTGCATCCGTGCAGGCACGTTCGAGGATCCAATGCCCCAGGGCGACAATCATGCCGGTCTCTTCGGCCAGCGGGATGAACTGATCGGGGGGCACCATGCCGCGCTGTGGATGGCGCCAGCGGACCAAGGCCTCAAAGCCGCACGTGGTCATCGTCGCCAGGCTGACAATGGGTTGGTAGTGAACTTCAAACTCGTCGCGCTGCAGGGCCAGACGCAGGTCAAGCTCAAGCGCATGCTGATCCTGCACGGCCATGTCCATGCCATTCTGGAAGAAGCTGAACAGACCGCGTCCACTAGCCTTGGAACGATAGAGGGCCAGATCGGCCTTTTTCAGCAGCTCGGCTGCCGCCTCGCCATGGAGCGGCGCACAGGCAATGCCGATACTGGTGCCAACCACCAGTTCTTGGCCATCCAGCGCGATACCCGATGAAACGGCCTCGAGCAGGCGGTGCGCCAGATGGCGCGCCTCGATCGAGGGATTGCGATCAACCGGCTGAATAATGGCGAATTCGTCGCCACCCAAGCGGGCGACCAGGTCCCCTGGGCCAAGCACAGCGACCAGGCGGTCCGCTATGGCCACCAGCAGATTGTCGCCGCTGGCATGTCCCATGGTGTCGTTGATCGACTTGAAGCGATCAAGATCAAGCATCAGCACGTTGAAGCGCTTACCCGCGGGCAGCTCGGCCACCGCCTCTTCCAGCGTCGCCATCAGCAGGGCCCGGTTGGGCAGACCCGTGAGCGGATCATGATGGGCCATATGCGCAAGGTCTACGGCCATATCGCGGATATCGCGCAAGTGACCGCGCTCCACCATGGCTTCGCGCAGGGTCTCGATCGCGACGGCCAATTCGCCGATCTCATCGGTACGATGTTGGAATGGCGTTGCCAGGTCGGTCTGCTCCTTGGCGATCCGCAAGGTCGCGCCGATCAGAGCTGGCACAGGCTTGAAGAGACGGTTGGCCACCAATAGGCCGACCGTAATGGTCAGACCCAGTACCAGGACCAGCACGATCAGCGAATTGCGCACCAGATCCCCCTGGGTGCGCATCAGGTCAGTCTCCCGGCCGATACTGGTCACCACGGCGCCCAGGACCGTGCCGTCGGTCTTGACGATGGGCAACAGGGCGACATAGTGCAGCTCGCCTTGAACGCTCGTCAGTCCCGTGGCGAACTGGCCCTTTGCGCCATGGGTGCTGAACAAGGAGCTTTCGACCGGCAACCAGTGGGCCGGACCAGCGGCATCCATCACGGTGGTGGAAACACGTTCGAATGTCCCCGTCACGGGGTCGAAGCCAAACAGCCAGGCGTCGTTTTTCGTCTGGGCCGCGATCATCTCCAGCACGTCAGCGGGATTGAACCCGGTATAGAGTATGGAAGCATCATCGCCGACCGCCCGGTCCGTGATGATGCGATTGACCTGCCCGCTAGGGTCGGAATCCACGGCAATATAGGTGTAGATGCTGCGCAGCGCGGCACTGGCAATCTGCGTATTGGTTCTTGCCTGGGCGCGCCAGCTTTCCCGGGCGGCGCTGGTGAACATGTGCCAACCCACCAGGGCGCCCAGGCCATAGGCAAAAACGACGACAATCAGCAGGACGATGGTGATCTTGCCCAGCAGCGAGTTCCACCACCGCCGGGCCAGCCGCGGCGACGCAGCGCCCGTCACCCCTCGGTGATCGGCCCCCTCGTCAGCGATAGCACTGCCACTTCGTATCGTATTGCTCATTCAGCGATTGGTTCGCCCCTGGTCGCCGGCGGAAAGCCGTGCGAAACTCTGCATGGCGGCAGTATCGGGTGAAATCTCTTACGATATATTGCGCGCCCGATCTGATCGCCACCATGATGAACGTGGTGCTAATCTGCTGCCCAGGCACTGGATTCTGATCTGACTGCCGCGCGGCGGCAATCAACGGCGCGCAATATTCGGCATGACGCCGCTGAGCATTATCCATGCTAGGGTCCTCGCGTCGAGCGCGGCTATCGGGCCCCTTGGCACGGTTGCCGAGTATTGGCTCGCTTCGCGAGTCTTCGGCCCTAGAGGGCCATTTCAATGCCTAAGTCCCCGACAGCGCATCTTGAAGCGGCAAGCACTCTCGCCGTCGTGGTATCGTCGAATGAGCCTTTGCTTTTTCTCACCGAGGACCTGACGGTGATCGCGGCAAGCGCATCATTCTGCCGAACCTTCGATATCAATCCCGCAACGGTTGCGGGCAGAAGCCTGAGCCAGCTCGGCCAGGGCGAGTGGGCCATGCCCAGGCTGGCCTCGCTGCTGCAGGCGACTGCGTCGGGCAGTGCCAATATCGAGGCCTACGAAATCGATCTCGAGCGCCATGACCATGCGCTGCGGCATCTGGTTGTCAATGCGCGCACGCTCGATGATGGTGATGCCGATCACGTCCGGCTGCTTCTGGCGGTCACTGATGTCACCGGGCTGCGCGCCGCCGCGCGCCTCAAGGATGACCTTCTCCGGGACAAGGCGATGCTGCTGCAGGAAGTCCAGCACCGGGTTGCCAACAGCCTGCAGATCATCGCCAGCGTCTTGATGCAGAGCGCGCGGCGGGTTCAGTCGGAAGAGGCGCGCGGTCACCTGCAGAATGCCCATCATCGGGTCATGTCCATTGCCGCGCTCCAGCGCCAGTTGTCCATGTCAACCAGCGGCAGGGTCGAGCTGCTGAGCTATTTCAACCAGCTTTGCCAAAGCCTCGGGGCCTCGATGATTGCTGATCCTGGTCGGCTCTCGCTTGAGGTGAAAGTCGATGACAGTGCAGTAGAGGCCGATATCTCGGTAAGCCTGGGGCTCATCGTCACCGAACTCGTCATCAATGCTCTCAAGCACGCCTTCCCCGACGACCGAAGCGGCGTCATCACGGTCCAATACTCTTCCTCAGGCAATGACTGGACCCTTTCGGTGTCCGACAATGGCATTGGCATGGCAGCGGGTGTGGATGCGCCCAAGGCCGGCCTGGGGAGCGGCATCGTGGAAGCTCTCGTCAAGAATTTGCGGGGCGAAATCCAGTTGGCCGATGCAAAACCGGGTACCGCTGTCACCATCACCCATCGGGACAGGACGGAACTGCAAACATATCTCCCAAGCGCAGCCTAGGTTGCGCTTGCCACTCACAAACTCGGTCTTTCTATCCCTGAGGCTTCAAATTCAATATCTGATCGAACGATGAATAATGGCAAGGCTGTCATACTGATTGTCGAAGACAGTGCAGTAATTCGCATGGGCGCGGTCGATCTGGTGCTCGCCGCGGGCTATGAGGCGCTGCAAGCGGGCGACGCGGATGAAGCAATTCGCATTCTGGAATCCCGCAGTGACGTGGACCTGGTCTTCACCGACATCCAAATGCCGGGGACGATGGATGGCCTGAAACTATCACACTACATTCGCAATCGGTGGCCGCCGGTAAAGTTGATTGTGGCATCCGGCGCGGCCATTCTTGAACAAAGCAGCCTGCCCTCGGGAAGCCACTTTTTCACCAAGCCCTATGACGATCACAAAATCACCGACGCAATGGCGCGCCTGCTGGCCAATGATGCTGCCGACGCTCTCTCCCCCTGAACGGGGCCGGCAGGGCAGAGGGTGGTCTTGATCGGTCACGGCCCGAGGAACAGCCAGACATGCAGTGAACGCACCAACATCAATCCGTTCCACCCCTTTCCTTTCCCGCCCTTCTCCATTAGACAGCCCACTTAACCACCCCGACCAAGCCTTCCCCAAGCGCCGCAACGCCCAGTTGTCGTGCGCGAGTGGTGCGGGTGGCCTGAGCGCCGGGTGATTCTTCCCCGCCCGGCCCCTGCGTCCTAGAGCCGAGCGAGAACCATGCCAAAACGTACCGACATCAAATCGATCCTCATCATCGGTGCGGGTCCGATCATTATCGGGCAGGCCTGCGAATTCGACTATTCCGGCACCCAGGCCTGCAAGGCGCTCAAGGAAGA
>CAXBHD010000190.1:0-6655 GCA_963975335.1 uncultured Devosia sp.
GAAGGCCCCTCGGCAAGAACTGTGACGCTGAACCCCCCACCCGGCGCTGCGCGCCGACCTCTCCCCTCAGGGGAGAGGTGAGCCGGGGCGAAGCCACACGCTTTGCGCGACAATTCAGGCTCACTTCTGCACCCCACGCGGGCTGTAGACCAGCGGGGGCAGGCCCGGGCGCTCGATGACGCGGGTTTCGGGCGAGCCGATGATGACGCAGGTGGCCATGTCGGCTCTGGCCGGATCGGCATCGGCCAGGCTGACAAGGCTGATCGCCTCGTCGGGGCGGCCGGCAGCGCGGCCAAAGATCACCGGCGTGCTCCAGGGCAGCACTTCGCGCAGGATGGAAAAGGCGCTGCCCAGCTGCCAGGGCCGGGCCTTGGAAATCGGGTTATAGAGCGCGATGACGAGGCCGGCACCGGCCACGGCGCGCAGGCGGGCCTCGATGACGGTCCAGGGCTTGAGATTATCCGACAGCGAAATGGCGCAGAAATCATGGCCCAAAGGCGCGCCGGCGCGGGCGGCCACGGCCAGCATGGCGGTGACCCCTGGCACGATGGAAAGCTCCAGCGCCCGCCAGGCGGGCGGGCCGGCCTCGATGGCCTCGCAGACCGCCGCGGCCATGGCAAAGACGCCGGGATCGCCGCCCGAAACGACGCAGACCTGCTCGCCCGAGGCGGCGGTCATCAAGGCATCCTTGGCGCGGGCGAGCTCTTCGCGATTGTCCGAGGCGACGCGGCGCTGGTCGTCGCGCAGGCTGAGGCGGTCGAGATAGGGGCCATAGCCGAAAAAGACGTGACTTGCGGCAATGGCGGCCATGGCCTCGGGCGTGGCCTGATCGGGATTGCCGGGGCCGGTGCCGACAATGGTGAGCTTGCCGCTCATGGCGCAGCCTCCGCCAGGGGCTTGCTGCGCCAGCCGGGCAGCAGGATCAGCGCGAAATAGGGCGCGACATCGTCGGGCTTGTCGGCCAGCAGCATGGAAAGGCCATTGGCCATGGTGCCGCGCTCGACATAGACGGCGCTGTCGAGCCGACCGGCAGCGGCAATGGCGCGGCGGATCTTGGCCAGGTTGCGGCCCACCTTCATGATCACGGCGCCATCGGCATTGTCGAGCCGGGCGGTGAGGTCATCCTGCTCCAGCGTGCCGGGCAGGACGGCCAGAATATCGTCGCCCTGCACCAAAGGCAGGCCGGCCTGCGACCAGCAGCCCGACATGGCGGTAATGCCCGCCACCACCTCGGTAGGGTAGAGATGGGCCAGCCGCACATGGATATGCATATAGCTGCCATAAAACAGCGGATCGCCCTCGCTGAGCACGGCGACGGTACGGCCGGCATCGAGATGGGCGGCGACGCGGGCGGCGGCCTCGGCATAGAAATCGGCGGTGGCACTCTTATAGTCATCGTGGCGGCGGTCGATCTCGGTGGTCACCGGATAGCCGAGCGGCTCCTCGATCTGGCTGGTGATGAGATCGGCGACAATGGCGCGGGCATTGCTGGAATTGCCCTTCTTGGCGAAATAGGCGACGACATCGGCGGTCTGGATCGCCCGCACCGCCTTGAGGGTGAGCAGTTCAGGATCGCCCGGGCCGGTGCCGACGCCGATCAGCCTGCCGGTCATATGCCGCTCCTTGCCAGCGCATTGAGCGCCGCCGCCGTCATGGCCGAGCCACCGAGGCGACCGCGCACCACGGCATAGGGCACGCCATAGGAGTGCTCGGCCAGGGCGGCCTTGGATTCGGCGGCGCCGACAAAGCCCACCGGCATGCCGATAATGGCGGCTGGTTTCGGCGCGCCGTCGCGCAGCAATTCGAGCAGGTAGAAAAGGGCGGTGGGCGCATTCCCGATGGCCACCACGGCGCCTGCAAGGCGCGGCAGCCAGAGGCGCAGGGCGGCAGCCGAGCGGGTATTGCCGATTTCGGCGGCGATGACGGGGGTCTGCGGATCGCGCAAAGTGCAGAGCACGTCATTATGGGCGGGGAGGCGGGCCGCGGTGACGCCGCGGGCCACCATTTCGGCATCGCAGAAGATCGGCGCGCCGGCAGCCAAAGCGGCCTGGGCGGCGGCGACAAAGCCGGGACCGAATTGGAAATGCTGCGCCGCCTCGATCGCGCCGGCAGCGTGAATCATGCGCACGGCCAGCTCGGCCTCTTCCGGTGAAAAGGCCGAGAGATCGGCTTCGGCGCGGATAATGGCAAAGGACTGCCGGTAGATGGCGTCGCCGTCCTTGATATAGTCGTAGTCGATCATCGTCATCCTTGCCGGATGGCTGCGGCCAGAGCGGACTCGCCGGCATCCGGGCGCAACACTGTTTGTGGCGTATCGCCTGCCGTGCCAGCGATGACAAGACCGTAACCGTCTTCCCGCCCGACCAGCGTCACATCGGCGCGGCGCGGATGGGCGCAGCCCTTGGCACAGCCCGAGACATGCAGCTGCCTATCGTCGGGCAAAGCCGGCGCCAGTTTTTCGGCAATGGCGCGGGCGGGGATATGCCCCGAGGCGCAGCCCATGCTGCCAATGCAGGCGCTGATGCGCAGGCGCGGATCGGCCCGGTCGGTGACAAAGCCCAGCGCCGCGGCATCGCCGGCAAAGGCGGGGGCGGCGTCCAAAGCCAGCAGCCCATGCTGGGGTGCGAGGCGGAAGCCGCCGGCCCCATGCCGCGTCGCCAGCGCGCCAAGCGCGATCAGCGCGGCACTGTCGCTGGCACCGAAGGGCAAAGCCAGGCCACTGGCCGTGCCGCTGCACCGGGTAAAGCTGCCAATGGGCGGGCGGGCCAGCTGCGTCGCGCCGGGGCGGACCGGCACCAGATCGCTGGCGCGGGCCATGGGGCCCAAAGCGGCCAGTTGCTCGAGCACGGCGCGGACGGCAGCGGGCGCTTCGGCCGCGCTCAGCCTGGCCTGTTCCTGCTCGGCGACGGCCAAAGCCCAGCTGTCGGGACCTTGCGCGGTGAGGCGGATATCGGCCTTGAGGGCGGCGCGGCCGAGCTGGCCCATGCCATCGACCACGACCGTGACCTTGGGGCCGAGCCGCTCGCCCAGCGGCGCGGCCAGCGCGCGGATCGCGGCAGCCAGGGCGCGCGGATCGGCCAGCTCGGTCGGGTCGTCGCCGGCCAAAGGCGGGGTCTCGACCACGAGGCCGGTTTCAATGTCGACCACGGCGCGCACGGCCGCGGCAAAGGGGATGGCGCTGGCCTCGGTCAGCCCGCGCACCTGCAGATTGCCGCGCGCGCTGATTTCCACCTGGCCATTGCCATAGTGCGCCGCGAGGCGGGCAATGGCGCCCAGCTGGTCCGGGCTCAGCAGGCCATCGGCCACGCGCAGCCGCGCCAGCAGGCCGTCGCCGGTCTGCATCGGCGCCTCCAGCGTCGGACAGGCGCCGCGCCGGCTTGGGGCAAGGGGGAGGGCGTGGGACATGAGCAGTGGTTTAGCCCATTGGCGCGGGCGGGGGAATATGGGCTGTGCCCGCTATTCCGGCCGCCGCAGCAGATAGGTATCCATGATCCAGCCATGGCGGGCGCGCGCGGCCTGGCGGGTGGCGACGATCTGCTCGCGCACATCGCCGAGGCGGCCCGAAATGGTGATCTGGTCGGGCGTGCCGAGGTAGGCGCCCCAGAAGATGAAGAGGTCCGGATCGGCCTCGGTAAAGGCGGTTTGGCCGTCGAGCATGACCACGGTGTCATCAGTGACCGGGCCCAGGCGCCGGCCGGTGGTGATCAGCACCGACTCGCCAATGCGGTTGAGCGCGATGCCATGCGCGGCGGTCAGCGCCTGCACGGCGGTAATCCCCGGAATGATCTCGACGGCGAAGTCCCGGCTGGCCTTGAGGCGCTCGAGAATGCGGAGGGTGGAATCGTAAAGCCCCGGATCGCCCCAGACCAGGAAGGCGCCATGGCCGCCCTCGGGAACATTGTCGAGCAGGGTGCCGAACAGCTGTGCCAGGGCGTCGTGCCAGTCATCCACTCCGGCGGCGTAATCGGGATTGCCGACATCGCGCTGCGGCACCGCATAGGTCTGGATCTGGCTGGCGGGATTGGTGACATAGCGGGCGATGATGTCGCGGCGCAGCCCGGCCAGGTCGGCCTTGCTCGTCCCCTTGTCGGGGATGAACAGCAGATCGGCGCGGTTGAGCGCCTTGATGGCCTGGATGGTGACGTGCTCGGGATTGCCGGCCCCGATACCCACGACGAGAACTGTTTTCATGGCTGGCGTTCTGCCCCAGGGCAGGGGCATTGACAAGCGGCACGAGCCCGGCGGCGGCCTGCCATCACATATCCGCGTGCGCGACGGGTGGCCGCTTGACCTTCCCAGATGGCAAGGCGGTATCAAAGGGCCCGTTCAGCCGAAGGATCGCCCGATGAAACTGCTGCTTGCTGCCTCGATTGCCCTGACCCTGTCGCTGCCTGCCGTTGCGCAGGACCATTCCGCCATGGCCGGCATGGCGCCATCCGACAACCCGGCCACGGCCGCCTACGAAGCTGCCAATATGAGCATGCATGAGGATATGGCGATCACATTTTCCGGCGATGCCGATGTCGACTTCATCAGGTCGATGATTCCACATCATCAGGGGGCGGTGGATATGGCCAGGATCGTGCTCGAACATGGCAGCGATCCCGAAGTCCGCGAACTGGCCGAAGCGGTGATTGCCGCGCAGGAGAGCGAGATTGCCTGGATGCAGGCCTGGCTCGCCAAAAACGGCCACTAGAACATTCCCCGCGTCGCTGACGCGGGGCAATGTTCCAAGTCCTTGTTTGGTCGCGCTTTGCCTAGTTCCGTCGCGGCCCGCTGACCGAATTGCGCACGATGAGCTCGGCGCGCAGCAAGACCTCGTTCTGGCTCGGCGTTTCGCCGGCCAGCAGCGCCAGCAGCAGGTCCATGGCCTCTTCGCCGATCTTGAGGCGCGGCTGCTTCATGGTGGTCAGCGAGGGCGTGACGAAGCTGGCAAAGGAAATGTCGTCAAAGCCCATGACCGAAAAGTCGCGCGGCAGATCATATTTGCGCGCGCTGAGGGCGATGATGACGCCCAGGGCCGTGGCGTCATTGACGCATAAAAAGGCCGTGGGCAGCACGTCGCGGACGAACATGTGCTCGGCAGCGGCGCGACCGCTTTCGGTCGTGCCGTCGCCATCCAGAATCAACCGCGGATCCACGGTCAGCCCGGCCCCGGCCAGCGCGGCGCGATAGCCCGCTTCGCGCAGCTGATTGACGGCCCGCGCGGTGGAATGGCCGATAAAGGCAATGCGGCGATGGCCCTGGGCGATCAGGTGTTCGGCCGCCAGCCGCGCCCCGGCCAGGTTGTCGACGCCGACAAAGGGTACCGCGCTATTGGTCACCGGCTCATTGACGGCCACCATGGGCGGCAGGCGGGTCTGGCCTTCTTCCGTACCGAAGCCGAAGGGCAGATGGCCGGTAAAGAGGATCAGGCCGTCGGCCTGGTTGGAACTGATGAAGCGCAGGTAATCGGCCTCGCGCGCCGGATCGTTCTGCGTATTGCCGATCAGCACGCCATAGCCGCGCTTGCTGGCCTCGGTCTCGAGCCCCACCAGGATATTGGAAAAGTTCGGATCGCCGACATCGGGCGCCAGAATCAGGATCATGTTGGAGCGGCGCATGCGCAGCGAGCGCGCCATGGCATTGGTGGTATAGCCGGTGCGGGCAACGGCCTCGGTCACCCTGCGGCGGGTTTCGACGGCCACCTTGGTGGGCTCATTGATGGCGCGGCTGACCGTGGCGATGGATACGCCGGCAATCGCCGCAACGTCTTCGATAGTGGCCAGTTTCCGGTGCTGCACTTAGCTTGCGTCCATTTTGGCCCTGCCGGCCTGCAAAAAGCACGCTGCGCTCCGGTTCCCGGAGGCCGCCATTATCGGCTCGCCCTGACCAAACTGATTGCGCAACCCAAGCCTCGCACGCCCCCTGGCGCCCGCCTGTCCTGCCTGTAGCAGATGGCGCGGGCGGCGCCAGACCCTCCGCACGGTCTATGCCGTTTATCGTCCTTGTAAACCTTTACATCAAACATGAAAACCTTTACATCACTGGGCACGGAACGAAGAGATGGGGTCAACCCCGCCGCGGTCCAGGGAGGGGTTCACCATTGTCCAGCGCTGACAGCACAGCCACGCCCGCCATTCTGACGGCGCACCGGATCTCCAAATCCTTTGGTGACATCCCCGTACTGTTCAGTATCGATTTCGATATCAAGCCGGGCGAGGTGCACGCCATTATCGGTGAGAATGGCGCCGGCAAGTCCACCCTGATCAAGGTATTGTCGGGGCTTGAGCAGCCGACCTCGGGCGCCATCGATTATGACGGGCAGACCGTGGTGCTGCCGCCCAATGGCGAGGCCGAGGCCATGGGCATCGTCGTCATTCACCAGGAACTGCTGCTGGCCGAACACCTGACCGTGGCGGATTCGATCTTTCTGGGGCGCGAGCTGACCAGGAACGGCTTTTTGCAGCTCGATGCCATGCGCAGCCAGGCCGCGGCGATCCTCGATACGCTGCATGTGCATGTCGACCCCGATGCGCGCATCCATACGCTCTCGGTCGCCGACAAGCAGATGGTGGAAATCGCCAAGGCGATCAGCCGCGATGCGCGGGTGCTGATCATGGACGAGCCGACGGCGGTGCTGACGGTGGGCGAGACGGCGACGCTGTTCGACCAG
>CAXBHD010000191.1:0-6647 GCA_963975335.1 uncultured Devosia sp.
TATGCAAGAAACGCAAATATTGCGTTAGTCAGCAGTTCGAGGCAGGTCCATGGCAGTGCAGAAGCGGGCAAACCAGGCCGATATCGCCGAACGCCTTGGCGTATCGGTGAGCACGGTGTCGCGCGCGCTGGCCAATGAGATCGGCATCAGCGACGTGGTGCGGCGCGATGTGCAGCGCATGGCGCGCTCACTGGGCTATAAATCCAAGCATATCATCGGACCGGCGGGCGGGGATAAGAGGGCGCTGGCGCTGGTGCCGCTGGGCAGCGCGACGAGCGGGCTGTCGGGCTTTTATTTCGGCATTGTCGAGGGCATGCGCCAGCAGGCCGCAGAGGCCGGCATGGTGCTCGACGTGCGGCTGGTAAACGATCAGATGGTGACGCTCGACATGGTCGGCAAGCTGATCGAGCAGGCCGATGCGGGCGGGTTGCTGCTGGCCGGAATCGATGCCTGGGACGCGCTGGAGGCCTGGAGCGCCAGCCAGGATATCCCCGTCGTGCTGGTCAATGGCAGCGATCCCCATATGCGGATCAGCTCGGTCTCGCCGGCCAATTTCTACGGCGCGTATCTGGCGACGCAGCGCCTGCTCGATGCGGGGCACCGGCGGATCCTGCACTATACGCATCGCTATCGCCCGACAATTCTGCAGCGGCAGCGGGGGGTTGACGCCAGGGGCGGAAGGGATCATCGTCAATACGGCCGAGCGGGATTCGCCCGGGCTGCTGGCGGACCTTCTGGCCGGCAAGCATGACGTCACGGCCATGTTCAGCTGGAACGACATTGCGGCGGTGGAAATGCTCGAAGGCATTTATGCCCCCGACAGCCCGCTGCCGCAGGGCTTTTCAATGATCGGCTTCGACGACCTGCCGCTGGCGGGCATGGCGACGCCGCGGCTGAGCACGATCAGGGTCAATCGCGAGGCGATCGGGCGTGGCGCCGTGCGGCTGCTGGCCCAGCATATGGAGGGCGAGACGGCGGTGCAGCAGCTGCAGATCGGCGTCAGCATGGTCGAGGGCGAGACGGTATTTGCCGTCGCATGACATTCGATCTCGCACAACCTTTGCCGGCAAAGTGATCACAAAGCGTGTCACCGAAACCGCATGCTTTGAGGTTCTCGACAGCCTAGTCCCTTGATCGCCCGACGCAAAATGAACAAATTTGCGTAACTTGCGTGAATTGCGCAATTTGCTTGAAACAACGCAATTTGTGATCTAGCCTTGTCCCATAACCAGCGATCATCAAGACGGCCGCAAGGTCGCGATGCTGGGGGAGGGCGTGCACCATCATGACCCACCCATTGCCGGATGCGATCTGACGCCGCCCAGGCGACGACAGCGCGCGCGGTGATTCTGTCATCTCGCGGTTCTCAAGAGCGCGGGCGCCCGGGCAAAGCCGGGCATAGGAGGGCGTGTGCCGATTGGTCCACGCAGATGCGGATGATGACACGCCGTCGTCATGCGTCGAATGCAGAGCCGGGCCATGGACAGCCCGGAACAGGGAGGATGACGATGAAGCATTTCGGATTTTTTGGTCGAGCCGAGGGGCCGCTGGGCCTGCGGCTGGCCGGCGCGGTGGCGCTGAGCGCGCTGCTCGCGGCGGCCGGTCCGGCATTGGCACAGCAGCAGGCGCCGGCGCTTGATGCGCTGGTGGAAAGCGGCGAGCTGCCGCCGCTCGAGGAACGCCTGCCCGCCAATCCGCTGGTGGTGGAACCGGTCGAGAGCGTGGGTAGCTATGGCGGCACCTGGCGCTCGGCGCTGCGGGGCGGGCTCGACAATGCCTGGATCGCCCGCACCGTCGCCTATGACGGGCTGGTGCGCTATAATCGCGAATGGGACGAGATCGTGCCCAACCTGGCCGAAAGCTGGGAAGTCAGCGCGGATTCGCGGACCTATACATTCAAGCTGCGCGAAGGGCTGAAGTGGAATAACGGCACCCCGTTTACCAGCGCAGATATCGCCTTTGCGGCGGAACTGTTCAGCGAGCCGAGCTATGGCGCCGGCACCTTCATGAAGAATCCCAACAATCCGGTCACGGTCGAGGTCATCGACGACACCACGTTCAGCCTCGTCTTCGAAAATCCGAATGGCGTGATCATGGACGACCTGGCCAGTGTGAACGGGCTGACAGTGGTGTCGCTGAGCAAGGAATATTGCAGCCAGTTCTATCCCAAATACAATCCGGATGCCGCGGCCAATGCCAAAGCCGCCGGCTTCGAGACCTGGGAACTCTATATGCAGGATCGCTGCGGCTGGGCCACGGAAACCATCCGCTGGGCCAATCCCGACCTGCCCTTCATGAATGCCTGGATGATCGAGGAGCCGCTGACCGGCGACGCCACCCGCGCCACCTTCGTGCGCAACCCCTATTACTGGAAGGTCGACAGCGCCGGCAACCAGCTGCCCTATATCGACCGGCTGGAAATGCGCGTGTCGGATTCGCTCGAAGAGATCACGCTGATGGCGCTCAATGGCGAGATCGATTTCCAGGACCGCCACATTGCCACGGTCGCCAATCAGCCGCTGTTCTTCGACGGCCAGGAAGAGGGCGATTACCGCCTGGGCGAGAATATCCCGTCCAACATGAATACCATGGTGCTGCAGTTCAACCAGAACCATGTCGATCCGGCCCGGCGCGAGCTGTTCTCCAACAAGGACTTCCGCATCGGCGTCAGCCACCTGATCGACCGCGAGGAAATCATCGACGTGGTGTTTACCGGCCAGGGCGAACCCTATCAGGCCGCGCCGCGTCCGGAATCGCCGTTCTATGACGAAGAAATGGCCAAGCAGTATACCGAATTCGACCCCGATGCGGCGGCAGCGGCCTTTGCGGCAGCGGGCCTGGGCGAAAAGAATGGCGATGGCTTCTATACCATGCCGGACGGCTCGCCCCTGGTGGTGACCATCGACATCATCTCGGCCTTCCGCTCGGAATGGACCGACATGATGGAGCTGATGCAGCTGCAGATGGAAGCCGGCGGCATCGATATCGAGCTCAACAATATCGACCGCACCCTCTATTATGACAAGCGGCCGCTGGGCGACTATGACGCGCAGATCTGGCAGGGCGATGGCGGCCTCGATGTGATCCAGGAGCCCCGCTACTATATGCCATCGGGCCCCGAATCCGTCTGGGCCTTCCGCTGGCAGGCCTGGTTCAATGGCTCGACTCCCGACATTGCCGAAGAGCCGGCACCATGGGCCAAGCAGCAGATGGACCTCTACAACCAGCTGCGTGCCGAGGGTGATCCGGCGGCACGCGACGAGCTGATGAAGCAGATCCTGGCGCTGGCCAAGGAGAACTTCCCGGTGATCGGCGTCAGCCTGCCCGGCAATGGCTACTACATTGCCAAGAACAATCTGCGCAATGTCGCCGAGCCGATGCTGCATGCCTATCTGTTCCCGACCCCGGGACCCTATGATCCGTTCCAGTGGTATTTCGCTGCTGAGTAACGGCCTCCCGCCCCTCGCGGCCGGTCCGGCCGCGAGGGGAAAAATCCCGGGCGGGGCGCCCATTTCGGTAACCAGATTTGGCGCTGCCCGCGTTTGAACCGAACCCGACGACGGGCCTGGCGGCGCAGTGCCGGCCCCCACCCACAGTCTCTCCCCTCCAGGGGAGGGCGGCGAAAGCGCGACGGCCTCGGAACCGTGGCCAGACATTCTCTCAGGAGACCAACCATGCTGGGTTTCATCGGCCGACGATTGATTGCCATGGTGCTGACCATGTGGGCGGTGAGCTTTGTGGCCTTTGCCATCATCCAGCTGCCGCCGGGCGACTATCTGACGACTTATGTCGCGACGCTGAGCGCCAATGGCGACCGGGTCGACCCGGCCGCCATCGAGGCGCTGCGGCGGCAATATGGCTTTGGCGAGCCCTATATCGTGCAGTACTGGAAGTGGATCAGCGGCATCGTGCTGCGCGGCGATTTCGGGCAGAGCTTTGAATGGAAGGCGCCGGTGACGAGCCTGATCTGGGGCCGGCTGGGCAATTCCATCCTGCTCGAAGGGCTGGCCGTGATCGTGATGTGGCTGGTGGCCGTGCCGATCGGCATCTATGCGGCGGTGCGCAAATATTCGCTGGGCGATTACCTGGCCACCATTGGCGGCTTTATTGGCCTGGCCATTCCCAATTTCTTCTTCGCGCTGATCCTGATGTATCTGAGCTTCATCTGGTTCGGGGAAACCATTGGCGGGCTGTTCTCGCCACAATATGAGGCGGCGCGCTGGAGCCCCGGCCGGGTCTGGGACTTCCTCAGCCATGCCTGGGCGCCGGTGCTGGTTCTGTCGCTGGCCGGTACGGCCGAGCTGATCCGCATCCTGCGCGCCAACCTGCTCGACGAGCTCAAAAAGCCCTATGTGACGACGGCGCGGGCCAAGGGGCTGAGCGAATTCCGCACGATCATGAAATATCCGGTGCGCGTGGCGCTCAATCCGCTGATCTCCACCATTGGCTGGCTGCTGCCGGCGCTGGTGTCGAGCTCGGTAATCGTCTCGGTGGTGCTCAACCTGCCCACGGCCGGCCCGCTGCTGCTGCGCTCGCTCACCTCCCAGGACATGTTCCTGGCCGGCGCCATCGTCATGCTGCTGGGCATGCTGACCGTGATCGGCACGCTGATCTCCGATCTTCTTCTGGCGTGGATCGATCCGCGCATCCGGTACGGGTCGAAATAGAAATGGCCACAGAAACCATGAGCGATATTGCAATCAACAGCCCTGTCCTGCCCCGCGCCAAGCGCGAGAGCCAGTTCGGGCTGATGTGGCGGCGGTTCAGGCGGCACCGGCTGGCGGTGGTGAGCCTGTGGATCGCCGTGCTGTTCTACCTGGTGGCGCTGCTGGCCGAGTTCCTGGCGCCGACCGATCCGGGGGCCTATAGCGCCCGCTATACCTATGCGCCGCCGCAGGGCATCCAGCTGTTTTCGACGGCCGAGGATGGCTCGTGGTCCTTCGCGCCGCATGTGAATGGCTACAAGACCGAAATCGACCGGCAGGCGATGCGGCGCACCTTCGTCATCGATCCCGCGGTGGAAATCCCGGTGCAGTTCTTTGCGCCGAGCGAGCCCTATCTGCTGGCCGGGGCGATCCCGATGAGCGTCAAGTTCATCGGCGTCGAGAATCCGCGCGACCCCTTCTATATTCTGGGCGCGGACCGGCTGGGGCGGGACCTGCTGAGCCGGCTGATTCATGGCACGCGGATTTCGCTCAGCATCGGGCTGGCCGGCGTGACGCTGAGTCTGTTCTTCGGCATCATTATCGGCGGCTTTGCCGGCTATTATGGCGGCTGGTTCGACAGCGCGGTGATGCGGGTGGTCGAGTTCATCCGCTCCATGCCCACCATTCCGCTGTGGCTGGGCCTGGCGGCAGCCATGCCCAAGGACTGGAGCGCGCTGCAGACCTATTTTGCCATTACCCTGATCCTGAGCCTGATCGGCTGGACCGAGCTGGCGCGGGTGGTGCGCGGACGGTTCCTGAGCCTGCGGACCGAGGATTTCGTCACCGCGGCGCAGCTCGACGGGGCCAGCGACTGGCGCATCATCACCCGCCATATGGTGCCCAGCTTTACCAGCCACATCATCGCGGCGGCGACGCTGGCCATTCCCGGCATGATCCTGGCCGAGACGGCGCTGAGCTTTCTGGGGCTGGGCCTGCAGGCGCCGATCGTCAGCTGGGGCACGCTGCTGCAGGACGCGCAGAATATCCGCACGCTGGCGACGGCGCCCTGGCTGCTGACGCCGGGCATCTGCGTGGTGGTGATTATCCTGGCAATGAACTTTTTCGGCGACGGCCTGCGCGACGCGGCCGATCCGCATGGGCGGTGAGATGATGACCAACGGTGCGCCACTCCTGCCGGACCCCTCACCCGTCTCGCGCTCTGCGCGATCCACCCTCTCCCTCAAGGGGAGAGGGGAGGCATCGTGCTCGTTCAACCACAGAGCCCCCCTTCTCCCCTTGAGGGAGAAGGTGCCCGAAGCGCGGATGAGGGGTGTTTTCCTAAAGGAGTGCCGCACATGAGCACCCAGCCAATCCTCAATATTGCCGATATGTCGATCGTGTTCTCCTCGCCCGACGAGGCCGATATCGAGGCGGTGCGGCAGGTCGACCTGACGCTGACGCCGGGCAAGACGCTGGCGCTGGTGGGCGAGAGCGGCTGCGGCAAATCGGTGACGGCGCGGGCAATCCTGCGGCTGCTCGACAGCAATGCACGCCTGCCGCGCGGCCGCATCGACTTTGCCCCCGAGGGCCAGAAGCCGATCGACATTGCCCAGCTCAGGCCGGACAGCCTGATGCTGCGGGCCATCCGCGGCAAGCAGATCGCCATGATCTTCCAGGAGCCGATGAGTTCGCTGTCGCCGGTGCATACGATCGGCGACCAGATCGACGAGATGAGCATGCTGCATGAGGGGCTCAACCCCAAGCAGGCGCGCGAGCGCACGGTGGCGCTCCTCGACAAGGTGGGCGTGCCGGGAGCGCGCGAGCGGGCCAGGGCCTATCCGTTCGAGCTCAGCGGCGGGCTGCGGCAGCGGGCGATGATCGCCATGGCTTTGGCCTGCACGCCGCAGGTGCTGATCGCCGACGAGCCGACCACGGCGCTCGATGTGACGATCCAGGCGCAGATCCTCGACCTCTTGCGGCAGCTGCAGGCCGATTTCGGCA
>CAXBHD010000192.1:0-6644 GCA_963975335.1 uncultured Devosia sp.
CCCGCTTCGGCCTCAGCCTCCTCACCCGGCTCGACCAGGCCTATGGCGCGATCGAGGAGCGGCTGACGCCCCGCCTGCCCCTGGCCGAACGCTATGCCGAGCGCCGCTTTCCCGACCCGATCGGCCTGCTCGACGACGTGCTGATGACCACTGCGGACCTGGCCATCCAGCTCGGCCTGCGGCTGGAGGCCGAGGGCCTGGGCGGCCAGGCCTTTCACCTCTTCCTCTATCGCGTCGACCACAAGGTGATGACGCTCTCGGTCAATGCGGCGCGTCTGACCCGCGATCCCGACCATATTGCCAAGCTGTTTTCCCACCGCGCCGAGCGCCTGTCGGGCGAATATGACGCCGGCTTCGGCATCGACATGATCCGCCTGGCGGTAAGCTCGGTCGGCGCGCTCGCGGGCACCCAATTGGCCGCCTTTGCCGGCCCGGACGGCGCCGCCGACCTGGCCCAGCTGCAGGACCGCATGAGCAGCCGGCTGGGCAGCATGGCGGTGCTGCGCACCCAGTTTGTCGCCACCCATATGCCCGAACGCGCCGCCCGCCTGGTGCCGGCTTTGGTGCATACGCCCAGCCCCGCCGCCGAGCGCGGGCCACAGCTGATCCGCCCGCTGCGCCTGCTGCCCATGCCCGAGCCGGTCGCCATCAATGCCGAAGTGCCCGATGGCCTGCCCGCCTCGATGATCTGGCGCCGCGCCAGCTACCGCATCACCAAGGCGGCCGGCCCCGAGCGTCTGGCTGCCGAATGGTGGCGCAGCGGCCAGCGCCTGCAGCTGGTGCCCATCCCGCCGCCCGAGCCGCCCGAACCGGGCAAGCCTGCCAGGGCTGCGCCCTATATTCCCGACCTGCCGCGCTTCAATCCGGCCGCGGTGACGCGCGATTACTATATTGCCGAGGACACCGAGGGCCGCCGCTTCTGGATCTTTCGCGAGGGGCTCTATGTCTCTTCGGCCAGCCCGGTCTGGTATCTGCATGGGCTGTTTGCATGAGCGACCTCGTCACCCTGATGCAGGCCGGCCCGCCCGCCCCGCGCCCGCCGCTGCCGCCCGCCCCGGCCTTTGCCGAACTGGTTTCCACCAGCAATTTTTCCTTCCTGCATGGCGGCTCCCATCCCGAGGAACTGGTGCATGCCGCCGCGCGGCTGGGCCTTAATGCCTTTGGCCTTACCGATCGCAACAGCTTTGCCGGCGTGGTGCGCGGCTATGTGGCGGCGCGCGACATGGACCCCGCCCCGCCGGATTTTCGCTATCTGGTCGGGGTGCGGCTCTGCTTTGCCGATGGCACGCCCGACATCGTCGCCTATCCCAGCGACCGGCAGGCCTATGGCAGGCTCTGCCAGCTGCTGACCCGCGCCAACCAGCGCGGGCAAAAGGGGAGGCCGGAGCTCTATCTGGCCGATCTCTTCGATCCCCAGGCCGACTATGCCACCGGGCAGCTCTTCATCCTCGTGCCCGACGAAACCGATTGGGGCCGCACCGAAGAGACCCTGGCCCGGCTGGCGCAAAACACGCCCGGCAATGTCTGGGTGGCCGGCGCGCTGCGCTTTGATGGCCAGGACCGCGCCCGGCTCAACCGCATCGACCAGCTGGGCCGGCGCCACCGCGCCCCCATGCTGGCCAGCAATGACGTGCGCTATCACAGCCCCGACCGCCGCGTGCTGGCCGATGTCGTCACCTGCATCCGCCAGCACCTGACGCTGCAAAATGCCGGCTGGCAGCTGGCCGCCAATGCCGAGCGCCATCTCAAGCCGCCGCGGGAAATGGCGCGGCTTTTTGCCCACTATCCCGACGCCATCGCCCAGACGCAGATCCTGCGCGACCGCATCGGCTTCTCGCTGGCCCAGCTCAAATACAACTATCCCGAAGAGACCGTGGGCAATGGCGAAACCGCCCAGCAGACCCTCGAGCGCCTGGCCTGGGCCGGCGCCGCCAGGCGCTATCCCAAGGGCATTTCCGACAAGACCAGGCGCGCCATCTGGTCGGAACTGTGCCTCATCGCCTATAAGCGCTATGCCGCCTATTTCCTGACCGTGCATGACATCGTCATGTTCGCCCGCCACGAGCGCAAGATCCTGTGCCAGGGGCGCGGCTCGGCCGCCAATTCGACGGTCTGCTTCTGCCTTGAAATCACCGAGGTCGATCCCGAGACCAGTTCCCTGGTCTTTGGCCGCTTCATTTCCACCGAGCGCGACGAGCCGCCCGATATCGATGTCGATTTCGAGCATGAGCGGCGCGAGGAGGTGATGGCCTATATCTATGCCAAATATGGTGGCAAGCGCACGGGCCTGACCGCCAATGTCATCACCTATCGTTCCAAATCGGCCTTGCGCGAGGCCGCCAAGGTCTTTGGCGTGTCCGACGATACGGTGACCGCGCTCAACCAGCTGCAATGGGGCTGGGGCGCCGGGCTCGACCTGGGCGAACTCGGCACGATCGGGCTGAGCCCCGATGACCCGGTGCTGGCCCAGCTCTTTGAGGTGGTCAAGGTCTTGCGCGGCTTTCCCCGCCACCTCTCCCAGCATGTCGGCGGCTTTGTCATCACCCGCGATTCGCTGGAAAGCCTCGTGCCCATTTCCAAGACCGCCATGGACAGCCGCACCATTATCGAATGGAACAAGGACGATATCGACGCCCTGGCCATTCTCAAGGTCGATATATTGGCGCTGGGCATGCTCAGCTGCCTGCGCCGCGCCTTCGAGCTGATGCAGACCCATTATGGGCAGTCACTGGCTTTGGTCGATCTGCTGGGCGAGGAGGTCGACCCCGACCAGGGCAAGAAGGCCGAGGTCTATGCCATGATCCAGCGCGCCGATACGCTGGGCGTATTCCAGATCGAGAGCCGGGCGCAGATGAGCATGCTGCCGCGCCTCAAGCCGGAAAAATTCTATGACCTGGTCATCGAAGTGGCCATTGTCCGGCCCGGCCCGATCCAGGGCAATATGGTCCATCCCTATCTGCGCCGCCGCCAGGGGCTCGAGCCGGCCGTCTATCACGATGCCAAGCTCGAGGGCGTGCTCGGCCGCACTTTGGGCATTCCGCTATTCCAGGAACAGGCCATGCAGATCGCCATTGTCGGCGCCGGCTTTTCTCCCGGCAAGGCCGACAGCCTGCGCCGCGCCATGGCCGCCTGGCGCCGCACCGGCAGAATCGCCCAGTTCGGCGAGGAATTCATCGCCGGCATGCTGGCCAATGGCTATCCGCTCGACTTTGCCAAGAACTGCTTTGCCCAGATCCAGGGCTTTGCCGAATATGGCTTTCCCGAAAGCCACGCCGCAAGCTTTGCCCTTCTGGTCTATGCCTCCTGCTGGCTCAAATGCCACTATCCCGACGTCTTTGCCACCGCCCTGCTCAACAGCCAGCCCATGGGCTTTTACGCCCCCTCCCAGATCATCCGCGACGCCATCGAGCATGGCGTGGAGGTACGCGCCGTCGATGTGAACCTGTCCGACCTCGAATGCGTGCTCGAAGGCGACAGCCGCCCGGCGCGGGCTCATCTGTGGCCCCAGCATCAATCCATGGCCGGCCATATCCATGCCCAAAAGGCCATCCGGCTGGGCCTGGCCCAGGCAGTGGGCCTGGCCGAGGCCGATATCAACCGCCTCGTGGCCCGGCGCGGCAGCGGCTATGATTCGGTGCGCGACCTCTGGCTGCGCACCCAGCTGCCCATAGCGGCGCTGGAAAAGCTGGCAAGGGCCGATGCCTTTGCCTCGCTGGGCCTGTCGCGCCGCGAGGCGCTCTGGGCGGTCAAGGGCCTGATCGGCACCCATGGCGCCGATACGCTGCCGCTCTTCGTGGCTGCCGGCAGTGTCGAGACCGAGGCCGATAGCGAGACCGGCCTGCCCAAAATGCTGCCCGGCGAGGAAGTGATCCACGATTATTCGACCCTGTCCTTTTCGCTCAAGGGCCATCCGCTGCAGTTCATCCGCCCCATCCTCGAGGCGCGCCGCACCACCAGGGCCAGCCAGTTGCTCGCCATCAAGCCGGGCAGCCGCATCGAGGTGGCGGGGCTGGTGCTGGTGCGCCAGCGGCCGGGCACGGCCAGCGGGGTGATCTTTGCCACGCTCGAGGACGAGACCGGGGTAGCCAATGTGGTCATCTGGCCCAAGGTCTTCGAGGCCAACCGCAAGACCGTGCTGGGCGCCCGGCTCCTGGCGGTGCGCGGGCAGCTGCAGCGCGAGGGCCTGGTGGTCCATATCATTGCCGAGCAGCTGACCGACATGACCCATCACCTGCTCGACCTGGCCCATGGCCAGGACATTGGCGACCGGATTTTGGCCCGGGGCGACGAGGGCCGCTCGGGGCCGCAGCCCGGCCGTGACCACAAGGCCATGCTGGAAATCGAAAAGGCGCGCCGCGCCGCCTATGCCGCCTTGCCCGAGGGCCGCAACTTCCACTGAGCCGGATGGCTCTCAGCCAATGAGCTTGTCGATGGCCTGGGCCAGGGCGATATCCCTGGCGCTGAGCCCGCCGGCATCATGGGTGGAAAGCCGTATCGTCACCACATTATAGCTGTTGGACCAGTCCGGATGATGGCCCGCCGACTCGGCGGCCAGCGCCACCCGGGCCATGAAGCCGAAAGCCTCGGAAAAATTACTGAACTTGAAGGCGCGACTGATGGCATCCGCCGCCGGCTCATAGACCCAGCCCTTGAGGCCGCTCAGGCCCGTCTCGCGCTCGGCATCGCTCAGTTTCTCGACCATTGTGCCATCCTTTGATGTCCTCTTTGCCTTCTTCGATAGGCGCGCAAAGCGACGCTTCCAAGGCGCGCTATCCCCCCAGCGCATCACGACCATCGTGTTCAGCGCCAACAATTAAGTCAAAATTGACCGTTTTCGCGCAAGACCACATTGCAGGCCCGAAAACCCGGCTTTGTGCAAGACCATCTTAACCGAGATATTGTTGACTGCCGACGTGGAAGCTGCGGTTCAACGACACTGCCCGTCAGCTCGCGGTGAGCGCTCCAACATCTCGACGCCGCCACCGCGGACCCATTACGCCACCGACCCAGGAACGCGCATGGTCTTCGAAGCTGCCCACAAACTCCTGCCGCCCGTCGATTACGTCTCGATGATCCGCTCGCTCTATGCGGATCGACGCTCGATGCTGCTGGGCGCCTATGGCTCGGCTTTGGCGGCCGCCGTCGCGGCCCTTGAGGCCCGGTCGGCATTGCTGGGCGTATTTGCCGTGCTCTTCGTGCTGGTCGGGCTCGCGCGCTATGCCGATATGCGCGCCTTTACCAAGATCGACCTCGGCGATGACGACGTCGCCCTGGCCCATCATTGGGAGACGCGCGCCACTGTTGGCGCCGCCGCCATCGCTTTGCTCTATGGCAGCTGGTGCATGGTCAGTTTCTGGCTCATCAATGACAGCTTTGCCGAGCTGACCGCCGCGTCGGTATCGGTATCGGTCCTGGTTGGCGTGTCGCAGCGCAATTTCGCCATTGACCGGCTGATGACCATCCAGGTGCTGCTGATTGCCCTGCCGCTGGCCCTGGGCCTGCTGCTGACGGGCGACATCTATTACGCGCTGCTCACCCTGCTGCTGCTGCCATTCTTTGCCAGCCTGCGCCGGATTGCCGACAATGCACGACAGATCCTGCTGCGCGCCGTACACGGGCGCATCGCGGCTGCCGCCCTGGCTAGCCAGCTCGACACGGCTCTGGCAACACTTGAGCATGGCCTGCTCATGCTGGACGATGCCGGCATGATCGAAGTGGCCAATGGCCAGGCGCTGCGGGCCTTCGACCTGCCCGATGCGGAGGGCTGGATCGGCCGCCAGGTCGCGGATCTCTTCGCCGTCGCAGTGGCCAACCAGACCATGGCCAAGCCCGCCCATGACAAGCTGCTGCGGCTGATCGCAGCCCAATCGAGCGGCAAGGTGCTGCTCAGCATGCAGGACGACGCCCGCCATTACGAAGTGTCGGTCTCGTCGCGCCAGAGCAAGACCGTGCTGCTTTTCGAGGACATTTCTGCCCGCATCGTCGCCGAGGAGCGCATGAGCCATATGGCGCGCTACGATACGCTGACCGGCCTGCCCAATCGCGCCTATTTTTCCGAGCAGGTCAAACAGGTCCTGCGCCAGCGCCGGGACAGCGGCCAGCCGACCCATGTCGCCCTGTGGATCGTCGATATCGACGATTTCAAGCATATCAACGACACCAAGGGCCATGTGGCCGGGGACCAGGTGCTGGTCGAACTAGGCCGGCGGCTGCCGGCGGCCTTTGGCCCCGATACTATCTGCGCCCGGCTGGGCGGCGACGAGTTCATCGCCTTTTGCGCCAATGGCAGCACACCCGCGGCACTGGCCGCGATCTGGGCGGAGGTGCTGGCCGGCATGCGCCATGACTTCGTCATCCCCGAGCGGCGCCTGGCGGTCGATGTCAGCATCGGCATGGTCATCTCGGATCGCCTGGACGAGGATATCGAGAGCCTCATGGTCAAGGCGGACCTGGCTATCTACGCCGCCAAGCGCAATGGCAAGGCCACGGTGGTGCAGTTCCACGACAGCATGGATACGCAATATCAGCACCGCCAGGAGCTCAAGGCCGACCTGCGGGACGCCATTGCCAAGGGCGAGATCTTCCTCGCCTATCAGGCCATCTATGACCCGCGGCGCAATCGTATCGTCGGCTGCGAGGCCCTG
>CAXBHD010000193.1:0-6634 GCA_963975335.1 uncultured Devosia sp.
TCAGCAGCACCAGCGGCAGGCTCAACCCGTCCACGCCCAGCCGGTAGGCCGCGCCTATGGCTGGGATCCAGGCGATTTCCTCGACCTGTGCAAACTCTCCTGCGGTGGTGCCGCGTGCCCAGATCGCCAGTGTGACGAGGAACACGGCCCCCGTGGCCGCGATAGACACCGTATGTGCCGTTTTCGTGGACCGGTCCGGCAGCGCCATGAGCGCGAGACCGGCAAGGATTGGAAGGAAGGTGGCAATGGTCAGAAGCGGCATAAGCGCAATCCTCAGAAATATAGCGGGGCGGCGAGGAGCACGCCGGTGACAACAGCGATTCCGGCGACGGTCAGTGCCATCTCACGGTGGATGAAGCCGCTTTGCAGGCGGCGCGCGCGGGTGCCGAGCGCGATGGTGCGGTTGACGAAACCAAAGATCGCGCGGTCAATGGCATCGCGGTCGAAGCGCAGGGTGAACCCGCCGATTGACAGGTTTGTCCGGCCAATGGTGAGAACGGCCGCCAAGAGCCCCTGTTCGACCCGTTCACAGGCGTTGGCCAGCGCCAGCGCTGGACGGACCACCAGCGCATCCATACCGCCCGCAACGGGAAACCCGTTTCGCGCAGAGGTGAGCAACGGCCCCAGCAGGCGGGCCGGGGCCAACAGCCAGCCGAGCGCCAATCCGCCAAGGCCCACGGCAAGCCCCATCGCCGGGACGGTCCAGACGGGTTCACCTAGATGTGCGCCCAGCATCGCCTCCAGAGGTTTGAAGACGAAGCCGAGCGTGGCGGCGAGTATCACGAGAACGCCCATGCCGACGGCCATGAGCGGAACCGGATCGCGAGGCGTCTCCGCCGCGCCGGACCACAGCACTTTCAGCGCGCGGCCCATATAGGCCCCGGTCGGCACCGACCCGGCAAGGGCCAGCGGCAGCAGCCAAGCGGCGGATGGGCTGCCGAGCACGGCAGCAAGGATCGCGTCCTTGGAATAGAAGGCGGCGAGCGGTGGCAACCCGGCCAGTGCCAGAGCCGCCAGCGCAAAGCCCGCAAAGATGCCGGGCCGGGCGCGGCCCGCGCCGGCAAGCGTGTCCAGGTCGGTGCTCTCGCGGTCGTGCTGGAAGACGCCTGCGCCCAGGAACAGCGCGGATTTGATCGCCGCATGCGCGATCAGATGCAAGAGGGCGGCGACAGGAACCCCGGCCCCCACCGCGATCAGCATCAGCCCGTACTGGCTGGCGGTCGAGGCGGCGAGCAGGCGCTTTAGGTCCGTTGCGGCCAGCGCCATCAGCCCGGTGATCACCGCTGTCAACCCACCGACAATCCCGATGGCCAGAAGTGCGCCGCCGGGCAGCATCGGTGCGGTCCGGATCAGCAGGATCGCCCCCGCCGCCACCAGCGTGGCCGAGTGGAGCAGGGCAGACACCGGCGTCGGCCCCGCCATCGCCCGCATCAGCCAGTCCTGCATCGGCACCTGCGCCGATTTGCCCATCGCCGCGAACAGCAGAAGCAGGCCCGCGATCAGCGCCGGGGTGCCGGTGGTGGAAAGCGTGGCCGATATCTCGGAGGTTCCGGCGATACCGATCAGCAGGAAGGCCGCGAGGTAGAGGCCCAGATCGGCCGTCCGGGTATAGAGGAACGCCCGCATGGCCGCCCCGGGCACGCCGTCGCGTCCGTGCCAAAACCCGATCAGAAGAAAAGAGGCAAAGCCGATCATCTCCCACGCGGCCAGCAGGGTGATCCAGTCGCCCGACAGCACCAGAAGCTGCATCGCGGCCACGAACAACGACATGGTGCCGAAAAAGCGGGGACGTTCGGGATCGTGCGCCATGTAGCCCGCCGCATAGGTCAGCACCATCGCCGCGACGGTCGCGACGACCAGCGCCAGCGTTGCCGTCAGCGGACTGGCCACCAACAGGATCGGCAGGTCCGGCAGGAAGGGCAGGGTGGCCGTCACCTTTGCACCGCCCGCCACCCCGGCGAACAGCGCAATCGCCCCTGCAAGGCCCAAGGCCGCACCGGTCAGTGCAATCGCCTCGGGCACGCGCCGGAGCGCAAGTGCCGTCAGGCCCGCGCCCAGGGGCGCGAGGATCGTGAGCGCCAGCCAGATCACCCCTTGAGCTCCCGCGCTTCTTCCATCTCGACCGACCCGCGCGAGCGGAAGCGGGCGATGGCGATACCGAACCCCACGGCCATCTCGACCGCCATGACCGCCATGACAATGAGTACGAACATCTTTCCTGCCGTCACATCGGGGTGCAGATAGCGCCAGAACGCCACGAGATTGAGCAGCGCCGCGGCAAGGATCAGTTCGACCCCCATGATGATCATGACAAGGTTGGTCTGGCTGAGTGCGCCATAGAGGCCAACGCCGAACAACGCCGCACCGACGCTGAGAGCGATCAAAAGCTCGGGGATCATGGGGCGTCCTCCTCTTGTGGGGCGATGGCGACCATGGTCGCCGCGATCATCGCGGTCAGGATCATCAGCGCCGCGCTTTCAAAGATGAACATCGAGCGGCCCAGCAGTTCGCGGCCCAGCAAGCGCGCCTGTTCATCGGCCCCCGGCACATCCGGCACCGGACCCTGCCAACCGGCTGTCCAGATCACGACCAGTGCGGCAACCAAGCCAATCCCGCCCGCCCAGAGCGACAGGCGTTTCTGGTGCGTCATGTCCATCTTGCCCATGCCGCCGGGGTCCATCATGAACATGACCATGAAGATCGCCATGACGCTCATCTCGGTGGCCATCATCATGATCTGGAGCACGCCCAGAAATTCGGCCTGCATTACAAGGAACATCGCCCCGATGGCGGTCTGGCTGAAGAGGAGCGCAATGGCCGAACGCACCATGGAATGCGTGCGGAAGACGACGATCCCGAACCAGATCGCGGCAATGCCGAAAACGGCTAGGAAAAATGCGATGGCAGGGCTCATATCGGCACCACGAGCGCGATCACGCCCACAAGGAAGATGTTGGCGAGCGCCAGCGTGATGCCGAGCTTCCAGCTTACCGCGAGATATTTCGCCTCGCGCAGGCGCGGCAGGCGCGGCCCAAGCGCCAGCATCCCTGCTGCCACGGCGAGTGTCTTGAGCGCGGTCCAGGCCCAGCCCGGTAGCCAAGGCCCGAGCCAGCCGCCGAGGTAGAAGGTGACGGTCGCGCTGGCCAGTGCGACGATGATCACAAGCCTTGCCAGCCGCAGGACGGCCAGTCGCGCGCCGGTGTATTCGGCCTCGACCCCGCCAGCCAGATCGCCGCCGCCAATGGGCAGGTCGATGGGCGGCAGCCAGGCGACGCCCATTGCCGCGATCACGAACAGGACGAAGCCGATGGGCTGATAGGCGACGTTCCACAGCGCCGCCTGCGACAGGACGATCTGGGTGGTCGAGAGCGACTCGGCTCGCATCGCCACCGCCGTGATGGGCATCACGATCAGCATCGCATAGGCGATGAACTGGCCCAGAAACCGCCAGCCGCCGATCATCCCATAAGCCCCGTTCGGTCCCCACCCGGCCATGATGAGCGCAACCAAGACGTAGGCCAAAGCGGCGTTCAGGAACAGCGCACCGATGGCCAGATCGGTGATGATCAGCCCCGGCGCCAGCGGGATCACGGCGACCGACAACAGGCCCGCGACCAGCAACAGGACCGGACCGGATTCGAAGAAGAGCCTATCAGACGTGCGCGGCAGGATCTGTTCGCGGCCCAGTAACGCCAGCGCCGAGATCGCCGGGCGGGTCAGGCTCAGGCGTCCATGGACGGCCCAGCTTTCCAGAACGGCCACCGCGTAGCAGCCGACAGCAAGCGCCAAAAGGTTCACCGCGATACTCATCGGGATGCGCTCCAGGGATCGAGATCGAGCGAGCCGATCACGGTCAGCGCGTCGGCAAGTTCCATCTGCTTTATCAGGTCGGGCACATGTGCGGCGAGTGCTGCGAACGGTGTGGTCAGACGGGCCGAGGAGACCATGCCGTCCTTCAGGGTCAGGTGCAGTGTCGCAGGTCCGCGCGGTGTCTCAACCGTCGCCATGCCGTGACCATCGCCCGTTGCAAGCGGCATTTCCGGCACCGAGATCGCGCCCACCTTGGCCATCAGATCAAGGCTTTGCGCGATTTCGGCGCAGCGCTGGCGGAGCCGCGCCATGGCATCGCCGTCTTTTTGAGTGATCGGTTCGAACCCCAACGCGGCATAGGTGGATTCGCTGTGCCTTGCATCTGAAGCATAACCTGCCGCACGCCCAACGGGACCATCAGTGACACCCTTGAGCGCCCCGATACCGGCAAGTTTCGGTTTCAGAAGTGATCCGTGCTGTATGCCGCGCAACAGGTTCCGGATGTCGTCCGCGCGTTCATTCAACTCATCTGCTTGCGCCATACGGACGGAGCGCTGCAGGGCTGTCGCGCGGCGCATCAGTGATGCGAGGCCCATCTGGCGGGCCAACCCGGCCAGCCAGTTGAGGTGGCTTGCGATCCGTTCGCGTTCCACTGCCGCGGCGCGGGCGGCCAGAGTGTCCTTGGGTGCAGTCTGTCCGGTAGCCTTCTCGGCAGCACGGCAAGTCAGTTCGCGCATTGCCACCGGTGACAAGGGCACCGCGTCCGCAAGACGATCAGCCAGGTCATCAAGATCAACGCCAGATGGCAACGCCGCTGTCTCCATTCCTCTGATCTCAGCGCCTGCGATGCTGTCTCCATCGAGGTTCAGGGCCAGCTGCAGACCGCCCGGAAGACCTGGGAAGAAGGGCCCAAATGGCGTGTCAATCCATTCCATGACCAATCCGTCGGGGCTGACCGGCTTTCCTTCGGTGAGGCCGACCATCGACATGAAATGCGGCTCGATTCCCGGAATGTCAGGCGCGGCACCGTGACCTGCGTGGCCGTGATGCCCGCTGTGCGCATCCTGCTGCCCGTAGGCGGTATGGGCGGTGTGTCCACCCTGGTCCTCTTGTGTTGGCTTGTCCTTGTGGTGCTTGTGTCCGCCATGTGCGCCGTGACCATGCTTCCCGGCCTCGGTCTGCGGGACGAGGTCCATGCCGCATTTCGGGCATGAACCCGGTGTCTCAGAGGACACTTCCGGGTGCATGGGGCAGGTATAGGAAGCGGGCGCCTCGGCGGAAGTTACCGCATCCGCGTGATGATGGGCCTTTTCCGCTTGCGCAGAACTTGTGTGTGAATTTGAATGGCCTTCATGGCCTTCATGGGTGTTAGGCGCTGCACCCGAAACCCTACGTTCCACAAGGAACATCCCACATTTCGGGCATTTGCCGGGTGCGTCCGAGACGACCTCGGGATGCATGGGGCAAGTGAATTCAATCCGCTCCGACAGGGCAGGTGCATCGAAGTCCGTGACATCGCGTGCAAATGCCCCTTTGCGGACCAGCCTGCGCAGGTCCTCCAGCCCAGAGAGCAGGCCCTCCTGCGACAAATCCACCGTTACATCCGGGGTGGGCAGAGCGCCAAGACCGCCCGAGCCAAGTGCGAGAATGCACCGGGGGCGCGGCATCTGTGCCCAGACCACGCTGGCCGCATCAACAAGCGCCGGCGGCAGAGGTCCCGCAATCAGCAACACACTCGCATGGCGCGGTGTTGCGACGCGGATCAGCCCAGCGGCGTCCAGATCGAGCCCCAGGGCGTTCGCAACGTCCTCTCCGGGGATAACGAACCCGCGCAAATCCCGCGCCATGGCGGCGGCAATCACGCTGCGAATTCCGCTCAACAGACCCTGACGTGCGCCCGACAAGTCCATCATTGGCGCCTCAGCGCGCCCTGGCTCCATCCATAGAGCAGACCAAGAAACAGGATTGCGAGGAAGACACCCATGTCGAGAAGGGCGACCAGCCCTTCCTCGCGATAGACGACGGCCCAAGGGTACATGAACGCCATTTCCATATCGAAGGCGAGAAACAATAGCGCGTAGCCGTAATATTTGGCGTGGTATCGGACCCAGACCGGATCTCGGGCCAGCGTTCCGGCGGTTGCAGGAACGTCCTTGGCGGGTTCGGCACGGGCCCGCCCGATCGCACGGGCGAGGGCATAGATGCTCAGGACCAGTCCGATCGTGCCAAGCGTCAGACCGAGCAGAATGGCGTATTGTGTCAGTTCACTCATGTCCGCCTTGGCTCCTTTCTCGCTTGGCCGATTTTTCGCGTTCGGTCGCGGTGCCGCAAACAGGTGCGCGCCGCCTATTTTGACTACGTTAAGTCAAAGACGTCCAAAAAGAAAATCGATTACAAGAATTTATTTTCTAAGCTGAGGACGTTACGCGAGACGGCGAGACTGTGAAAAATGCTGCGCTTTTGTCTTCAGCAACCATGCGGATAGAATTCATCGGTGCAATGGATGGCTGATTTCAAAAACTCTGCCATTGGAATTTCGTCTTGGAATGGATAGGTTCGAAGCATTTACCGATGGCGACATGTCTAATGAATCGGCCTGCCGGGTTGGATCGGAACTTCTATGCAAGGGCGGCGTGCAACCATGTCGGAAATCAAAAATCATATCCCAAAGGACAGCCACGCCGATCAGCCCGGCCTCGAAGCAACCCTGTCGGTGAACAGAAATGCGTTTTTGGCTTTCCTAGTCAAACGGCGGGGAACCCGAGCCGATGCCGAGGACGTGCTGCAGGAATTTTGCATCCGCGTTCTGGCACGTAAGGATCAG